>CAMBCW010000031.1 GCA_945864925.1 uncultured Clostridia bacterium | reverse complement strand
GCGCGCCCTATACCGCCCGGGCGGCCCGGGTAACCGGCCCCCCCAATAACGGACCAAAACGCCACCACCCGGGGGGGGGGGGGCCCCCCGGCCCGCAGCACGCCGGTCCATATCCAAGAGAGAAAGGTTGAAACGCCATGAGCGCATATACATGGCCCTTTGCCCAGAGCTTTCTGGTGTTTTTGCTGATTGTTCTGATTTCTCAATCTGCGGCAACCCGGCTGCGGTCTTATTTGCCGATGCCTCTGCTGTATGGCGTTCTGTTTGCCGCCGGGTTTGCCCTGGGCTGGCTGCCGAGAGATCTGCTGCTGTCTGCCAATATGGTGGCGGTGGGTACCATTGCGTTTCACGTTCTGGTCATCCACTCCGGCACAATGGTCAATTTGCCCATGCTGCGGAAGCGCAAAAAGGAGACGGCCCTGTGTGCGGCTGCGGCGCTGATCATGACGGCTGTGAGTCTGCTGGTTCTGCCGCCGCTGATTGGCTGGGATTTGGCGCTGCTCTCGCCGGGCGCGGTGGTCGGCGGCGGCGCGTCCTGCGCCATCGGCTCCAGATGGATTTCCAATGTCCGGCCGGAGATCTCCTTCTATCCCTGGATGATTTTTATGTTCCAGGGCGTATTCTCCATCCCGGCTGTCACCTGGGCACTGAAAAAGGAGACGGCCAGACTGACGGCAGAGCTGTCCCAAACGCCGGTACCGCCGCCCGTCCCGCCGCAGCCCCGGGAATTTGGCCCGGTCAGCAAAATTCCGAAACAATACAAGACCCCGGCCTACTATCTGGCCCTGATTATGCTGGTGGCGGTCCTGAATCAAGTGCTCCAGGGGACAGTGCTCAAAAATTTCCACATCAATCTCAACATCACGGCCCTGCTGCTGGGCATCCTGGTGGGGAATCTGGGCCTGGTGGACCGGGCGCCGCTGTTTCAGTGCGATTCCTATGGCCTGCTGATTCTCAGCCTGATGGGCCTGATGGCCAACAATCTGGCCAATACGCCGCTTCCGGTGCTGCTGTCTCTGGTCGGGCCGGTTCTCATCGCCCTGGCCCTGGGCTCGCTGATCCTGATGGCCTGCGGCTGGTTCCTGGCCAAGGCGCTCAAGCTCAGCCCCTACGCGGGCGTGGTCCTGACCATGAATTCCGTCATGGGCTTCCCGGTGAATCAGCGGCTGGCCGCGGAAGCTGTGGCGCGGGCGCCGGAGCCCCTGCGCGACAGCCTGACCGGCAGACTCATGCCGCTGCTGAGTATGAGCACCATGTTGGTGTCCAACGGCTTGTCCGTGTTCCTCATCAGCATTTTAGTGGTCTTTGTGAAATAGGGAAGGGTGACGGCGCCCCTTGCCGCAGAAAGGAAAGCCGCTGCAGCCCGCTGAAGCACGCCGCGCTGCGGCAGCAGGCACGAAGTTCCTGCAGTCCGGAACCGGACCGCAGGAACTTCACTTTTTACCAAAATATACCCGGGGAAATTATTTCCGTTATTATTTACAAAGATTTTATAGAAATATTATGCAAAAGATAAGTTGACATCCTCCGAAAAATTGTGCTAATATGTACAAAAAGGTTGTGTTGAATATTTTCGCACAACTCAATTTTTGACAAAAAATTTTACCCGAGTAAATTTTTAAAACCGGCGCAACAAGGCCGGCAGTGGGCCTGCGATCCGGCCCGGCATCCCCTCTGCGGGATCCTGCCGGATCAGAACGGAAGCGCTGGAGCGGCAGGCGAGCCGTATGGCACATAGGCGAAGGAGGTGCTGCAGGAAACGTCAGCCATGGAAACCGAGACTTATTTTGAAAATAGGAGGATTAAAAAATGAAAAAGAGTATGTTAGCGTTCTTACTGGCCCTTGTGATGGTGCTTTCTCTGTTTGCAGGCTGCGGCAAGCAGGAGGAAACGCCCGCGCAGGAAACAGAACAGAGTCCTGCGGCCGAAACGGAACAGAGCCCCGCAGCGGAAACGGAGCAGGCGCCCGAGACACCCGCTGAAGTGAGCTTCCCCCTCAGCGAGACCTACACGGTGGACGCATTTGCCTTCTCCAACCCCGGCAATGAGCTGGATAAGACCCTGACTATGCAGGTCATGGAAGAGCGGACCAACATCCACTTTAATCTGACCTTGGTCAGCGAAGCGGAGCGTGCAGAAAAGCTGAACCTGAGCTTCAACAGCGGCGATTACTACGATGTGTACATCAAGAGCGGCATCAGCGCCGTGGACGCTTTCAAGTATGGTTCCCAGGGCGTCATCATTCCGCTCAACGATCTGATTGACCAATATATGCCCAACCTGAAGGCCCTGCTGGATGAGCAGGATGTGTGGAACGAGATCACCTCTGCCGACGGCAACATCTACGCGCTGCCCCAGCTGGACGGCCCGGGTATGGCGGCTCCTTCTACCTTCATCAACCAGAAGTGGCTGGATGCGGTCGGCAAGGAAATGCCCACCACGCCGGAGGCGTATCTGGACGTCCTGCGGGCCTTTGTCAATGACGATCCCAACGGCAACGGCGAGAAGGATGAGTACGGCATCTACTGCCCCTCCGGTGCGGTGGAGTACACGCTGCCTGTGTTCGGCGTGGCCATGGACTATAACACCTATTCCATGTATGACGGCGCGGACATGATCTATATTCCCACCTCCGAGGTCTACAAGGAATTCCTGGCCTTCTGGGCCCAGGCCTATGAGGAGGGCCTGATCAACCAGGATTGCTTCACGGCGACCTGGGATGACATCAACGCCATCGGCGCTACCAGCGATACCCTGGGCTGCATCCCCACCTGGGGCGTGTATCAGCACGTCGGCACGGAGCGCGACGAGGATTATGAACCCCTGATGCCCTTCAACGGCGCCAACAGCATCCCCACCAGCAGCGGCGTGAAATACGGCGCGCTGTGCATCACTGACAAATGCACCAATCCCGAGCTGATCTGCAAGTGGGCGGACTATTTCTACTGTGAAGAGGGCGCCATCCTGGCCCGTATGGGCGTGGAGGGCGAGACCTACACCGTGGACGAGAACAACAAGTATCACTGGATCACCGACGGCACCTGGGGCAGCGACGCCAACGCCGTCCGCAACTCCGCGACGCTCTATGGCTGGTACCCCGGCCCCATGACCAAGGCGCTGTTCTTCGACGAAGGCCAGGCGAACCCCGAAGAGCTGTTCCTGTATCAGCAGCGTCTGCAGCTGTTGACCCAGGCGGCAGCGCCCTTCCCGTCTCTGAGCTGGACGGAGGACGAGCTGAATGAGAAGTCCGTGCTGATCACCACCATCAACGCCTACTATTATGAATACATGGCGCAGGTCATTACGGGCCAGCTGGACCTGGAGGACAGCTGGGACGACTACCTGGCCAATATGGAAGGCATGGGCGTTGCCCGCCTGAACGAGATCGACAAGGCAGCCTATGACCGCTGGCTGGCGGAGCAGGGCTGACCCCCATTGTGAATAAGTTAAAGGAACAAGAGCGATGGCCTGCCCGGGCTGGTGCCTGGGCAGGCTTTGGGTCTTAACGGAAAGGTGGGCTTTTGACAAATGCGGAAGAAAGAAGCAAAGAAAAAAGCTGGCGCCGTCCGGGATAAAAGGAAAGACTCGTTTCTGCAGCGACTGATCAAGGATCTGAAAACGAATCATATTCTGTATCTCATGATCCTGCCGGTCCTTGCGTACTATGTGCTGTTTTCCTATGTCCCCATGACAGGCATCCAGCTGGCATTCAAGAATTACCGGATCAAGGACGGCATTTGGGGAAGCCCCTGGGTTGGACTGGCCCATTTTCGGCGGTTTTTCAGCAGCTATAATTTCTCCACACTGATCTGGAATACCCTGGCAATCAGCGTCTACTGCCTGATCATCGGTGCGGTGATCCCGGTGCTGTTCTCCGTGCTGATCAACTACATCCGCAGCAGCAAATGGAAAAAGACCCTGCAGATGGTCACTTATCTGCCCTACTTTATTTCCACGGTTGTCCTGGTGGGCATGCTGGGGATCTTCCTGGGGGACAGCGGGATCATCAATGTCTTTTTGGAAAAGCTGGGGCTGGAAAGTATTCCGTTCCTGTCGTCAGGCAAGCTGTTTCGGGGCGTCTATGCCTGGAGCGGCGCATGGCAGAGCCTGGGCTACAGCTCCGTCATCTACATCGCGGCCCTGTCCGGCGTGGACCAGCAGATTCACGAGGCCGCCATTGTGGACGGCGCGTCCATCTGGCGCCGAATCTGGCACATCGATCTGATGGAGCTGCGGCCCACCATGCTGGTTCTGCTGATCATGAGCCTGGGCAGCCTGATCAATGTGGGCTATGAGAAGGTTCTGCTGATGCAGAACTCCCTGAACACGTCCACGTCGGAAATCCTGTCCACCTACATTTATAAGGTGGGCCTGATCAACAGCGATTACGGCTTTTCCACGGCCGTGGGTCTGTTCAATTCTCTGGTCAGCATGGTTCTGCTGCTGGTGGCCAACAGGGTGTCCAAGAAGCTGGCCGGCTACAGCCTGTGGTAGGAGGAACGCGCATGAGAAAAGAAAAGAATATGGTCCTCCGGAGACGAAGAATTCAGGATTCCCGGGCAGACAAGGCGTTCTATGCCGTCAACGGCGTGGTCATGGTTTTGCTGTTCGTGCTGTACGCCTGGCCGCTGTGGTTCGTGCTGATCGCCTCCGTGTCGGATCCCAATCTGGTCCAGGCCGGAGAGGTGCTCCTGTGGCCCAAGGGGTTCCACCTGGAGGGCTATAAGCTGATCGTGGAATACAAGGACATCCTGCGGGGCTACTTCAATTCTGTTGTCTATACGGTGGCGGGCACGGCGATCAATCTGGTCATGACCATTTTCGCCGCCTATCCCCTGTCCAGAAAGGACTTCATGCCCCGGAAGACCCTGGCGGCCCTGTTTATCTTCACCATGTATTTCTCCGGCGGCCTGATTCCCACGTTCCTGCAGGTGAAGAATCTGGGCCTGTACAATACCCCCTGGGCCATGATGATCCCCTGCGCCGTGTCCATTTATAATGTACTGATCCTGCGCAGCTTCTTCATGTACGGGATCCCCGCCAGCCTGGAGGAGGCGGCGGTGCTGGACGGCGCCAATACGGCCCAGATGTTGTGGCATGTGATGCTGCCCCTGGTCAAGCCCACCCTGGCGGTGCTGGTGCTGTACTACGCCGTGGGTCACTGGAACGACTATTTCAGCGCCCTGATCTATCTGAAGGACAAGGAACTGATGCCGCTTCAGACGGTGCTGCGGGATATTCTGATTGTCGGCAAGATCGATATGCAGACCGGCGGCATGGAAATGGAGGCCATCATCCAGAAGATGAAACAGGCGCAGACCCTGAAGTATTCCGTCATTGTCGTCTCTACCGTGCCCCTGATGCTGGTCTATCCCTTTATCCAGAAGCATTTTGTCAAGGGCATCATGGTTGGCGCCGTGAAGGGATGACGGAGGTGCCGCAGCATGGACCTGCAGACAGCGTTGAAGCCCCTCTGGGAGGGGGACACGGTCTTTGCCGAGAGCGTCCTGTTTTTCCCGGATCCCCGGACGGGGGAGATCGGGCCGGCGCCGCTTTTCTATCCGGCAGACAAAATTCTCCGTGTCACTTCTTCGGATTTTATGATAGAATATAAAGAAAATACCGATTATTACCTGGAAAACGGACATCTTTTCCGCATGCCGGGCAGCGCCATACCAGCAATGGAATATGATGCGTACTATCTGAAAGAGCCGGCGGCCATCGCCATTGCGTCGGTCAGCGCGCCGGGGCGGTTTGTGCGCTTTGAGCCGGGCGGCTTTTACCACAGGAAGCAGGTGGCGGTGACCTACCGCCACAGCGGGACCTGGGCGGGTCTGCTGCAGCCCTGCGTGGCGGACCGGCTGCCGGAAACCTTCCGGCGGCTGGAAAACGGCGCGCCGCTGAAAGTCCTGCTCTACGGGGACAGCCTGATGGAGGGCTGTGACGTCAGCGGGCGCTGCAAGCTGCCGCCCCATCTGCCGCCGTTTGCGGACCTGTTTCTGCAGTGGCTCCGGGAGAGATACCCCCGAAGTGCCGTCACCGCGGTCAATACGGCGGTGGGCGGAACGAGCAGTGCCTGGGGCCTGGAGCAGGCCGGCGGCCGGGTGGCGGCCCATGATCCGGATCTGGTCCTGGTCAACTTCGGCATGAACGACTCCGGCTGCCCCATTCTGCCGGCGCAGTATGAGGCCAATCTGCGGGGAATCATCCGGACGGTGCGGGAGAGAAAACGGGATGCGGAATTCCTGCTGCTGACCCCCGGCGTGGCCGGGCCCGACTGCCTGGGCTGGACCCAATGGCAGCCCCACTACCGCCCCGTGCTGGACCGCATTGCGGCGGATACGCCGGGGGTGGCGGTTGTCTGCGCCGGCGAGACCCAGGAACTGATTCTCCGGCGGAAGCGCTACGGCGACGTGACGGCCAACGGCGTCAACCATCTCAACGATTTTATGACCCGGATTTACGCGCAGGTTCTGATCCGCAGCATGTCCAAAGACGGATAATTGCACAAATTGCATGGAAAGAATGGTGATTTGGAATGAAAGCAACGAGAACGGATGTTGCCAGACTGGCAGGCGTTTCCACCGCCACGGTGTCCAATGTCCTGAACGGTTCCAATAAAGTCAAGGAGGCCACGGTCCGTCGGGTGATGGAGGCTGTGCAGCAGTTGGATTACCGTCCGGACATGATTGCCAGAAGCATGACGACCAAGCGGACCATGCAGATCGGAATTGTCCTGGAGGACGTGATCAACCCCTATTACGGCGAAGTGATGCGGGAATTCGAGTTGGCGGCCAACGAAAAGAATTATTTTGTCAACATCTGTACCGGCCTGCATAAGCTGGACAGCTATTTCGATAATTTCATCACAAGACACATGGACGGCGTGTTTGTCGCAGCCCTGCCCTATAAATTCCAGGAGGACAAGCTGTACTACCTGGTGGAGCGGGGCGTGAAGGTCCTGACCAGCGGCAACGTCAACGCGGATTTCCGCCGGGTTTCGTCCATCGAGAACGATTATCTCACCGCCATGCAGGATGCGATGTCCTATCTGGTTTCCCTGGGCCATGAGGAGATTGCCTATCTCAGCGGCCTGGGCAGGGACCTGCCCTACGACCTGCGTTGTACCGGCTATCTGGACATGGTCCGGGAGCTGGGCCTGTCCTGCGGGGACAGCCTGCTGATTGACAGCGCCTATCCCTATTCCACCGACTTTGCCGCAGGCCATGCCTGCGCGGTGCGGCTGCTGGAGACGGGAAAACCCTTCACAGCCATGATCTGCGGCAACGACCTCATGGCCATGGGCGCCATGAAGGCTCTGCTGGAGCGGGGAATCCGGGTGCCGGAGGATGTGTCGGTCATGGGCTTTGACGGCATTGCCATGGGACAATTCTGGTCGCCGTCTCTGACGACCATGAGCGTGGACAAGGCGACCTTTGGCCGCAGAGCCTTCGAACTGCTGTATTCCAATATTGTCAACGACACCACGGGATACTATAAAAATAAGCTGACTCTGGTGAAGGGACAGTCCACCGGCCCCAGAACGCGCTGAAACCATGGGCGGAAGAGGCACTGGAAGGAGAAAGAATTTTGGGAGAATTTATTCACGAACAGCGGCAGACCCCGGTGGCGGGCCGCTATGATGTGATCGTAGTGGGCGGCGGACCTGCCGGTGTGGGCGCTGCCCTGGCCGCGGGCCGGATGGGGAAAAAGACCCTGCTGGTGGAGCAGTACGGCTTTCTCGGCGGCATGTGGACGGCCGGCCTTGTGATCCCGGTCTGGGATTGGGAGAACAAGGGCGGAATTATGCAGGAACTGGTGGACGGGATCAACGCCCAGGGCAAGAATTCCAGCGCCGGTCCGCTGTACACCTTTGATATCGAGGCCATGAAGCTGCTGCTGGACCGCAAGATGCGGAGCTGCGGCGTGGACCTGCTGTTCCACACGGTGTTTGCCGATGCGGTTCTGGAGGGAGACACGATCCGGGGCATTCTGGTGGAGAACAAATCCGGCCGGCAGGCCTATTTGGCCCAGGTCGTCATCGACTGCACCGGCGACGGCGACGTGGCGGCCAGAGCCGGCGCACCCTATTGGATTGGCCGGGATTCCGACGGCGCGACCCAGCCCATGTCCCTGATGTTCAAGCTGGGGAACATGGATTATGTGCAGAATATGGACCATTTTCCCTCCGAGGATGGCTGCACGGAGCTGTTTTACTACATGCGCCATGCTGCAAAGCAGGCCGGGCTGACGGACTACGCGTTCAATTTTGAGCGGCCCTATATCCTCCGCCTGCCCACGCCCCACCAGGGCATTGCGGAGATGACTCACGTCCGCGGCAAAAGCGGTCTGGACGCCTGGGAGCTCTCTGCGGCGGAGCAGGAGGGCCGGGAGCTGGTGGCGGAAGCCATGGCGTTTTTCACGTCCTATATGCCCCAGTTCCGGGATGCGTTCCTGGAGCAGACTGCGCCCCAGATCGGCGTCCGGGAAACCCGGCGGATCCGGGGGGAGTATGTGCTGACCATAGAGGATCTGCTGAAGGGCGCGCAGTTTGACGATGGAATCTGCACCTGCGCTTTCAATGTGGACATCCATCAGCCCGATGGCCAGAGCCAGGAGGGCATGGACATTCCCATTCGCCCCTACCAGATTCCCTATCGCTGCCTGGTGCCGCTGCAGGTGGAGGGCCTGCTGGTGGCAGGCCGGTGCATTTCCGGCACCTACGAGGCCCACGCCTCCTACCGGGTCACCGGCGACTGCGTCGCCATGGGGCAGGCCGCGGGAACGGCTGCAGCCCTGGCCCTGGAGCAGGGGCTGACGCCCCGGGCCCTGGATGGCAAACGGGTGGCGGCGGCCATGGAACAGCAAGGGGCCCGCTTGAAGTAATCGAAACACAGGAGGAACGACCATGAATAGGAAAACGACCGATGATCTGATTCTTTACTGTGAGTATACAAAAACGCCCCTGGGCGTGGAAACGCCGTCTCCCCGCTTTGGCTGGCTGGGAACGGGCGTCCTGCGGGAGGAGCTGCAGAAGTCCTGCCGGATCCGGGTCTGGAAGGGACAGGAGACGGTTTGGGACAGCGGAGAAGTGCCGTCGGACCGCAGCAGTGCCGTCTGCTACGAAGGCGAGCCCCTGCAGGCGGCGACCCGGTACGGCTGGTCCGTGACGGTCACGACCCGAAGCGGCCGGGTATGTTCCGGGGAATCCTGGTTTGAAACGGGCCTGCTTCAGGAGGCGGACTGGCACGGCGCCCAATGGATCGGTCATCCGAACCCCCAGCGCGGTGTGGCGCCGCTGCTGCGGCGGGCATTCCGCCTGGCGGAAAAGCCACGGTCGGCCCGGTTGTATCTCAGCGGTATCGGCTATGCCGACGCCACGGTCAACGGCGTGCGGCCGGACGAGAGCCTGCTGGATCCCGGTTGGACCGACTATCAAAAGACGGTGCTCTACCGGGCCTGGGATGTGACGGAACTGCTGCAGGCCGGAGAGAACGTGCTGGCAGTGGAGCTGGGCGAGGGCTGGTACGGCAACGACCATCCCAATTTCCTGAATCTGATCGGCGCCATGCCGGCCTGGCTGGGGACGCCGAAGATGATCTGCGCCCTGCAGGCCGACGACCTGTGGCTGGTGTCCGACGGAGACGGCCAGTGGATGGCCTCCGACGGACCCATCCGAAAAAACAATGTGTTCGACGGCGAGTGGTACGACGGCCGGCTGGAAAAGACCGGCTGGCGGCTGCCCGGGTATGAGATGGATCCGCAGCAGTGGGAGCCTGCCAAGGGCTGCCATGGCCCCGGCGGGCGGCTGCGCTGCCAGATGATGCCGGCCATCGGCAAAAAGCGGCAGATCAAACCGTTTTCCGTCTGTTATCCGGACTATGGTGACGCCTTCGAGGTCGTGGCCGACCTGGGTGTGAACATTTCCGGCTGGGTGGAGATCACGGTCCGGGGACAGCCCGGGCAGAAGGTGGAGCTGCGCTATGCGGAGATTCTCAACCACGACAACGCCGTGAACCAGGGCAATCTCCGCGGCGCCAAAGCCACGGATACCTTTATCCTGGGAAAACCGGGAGAGAACACCTATGAGCCGAAGTTCACCTATCACGGATTCCGCTATGTTCAGATCAAGACCGATCCCGGCGTGGTTGTAACCGGGATCCGCGGCTGGCAGGTGCACACCCTGGTGGAGCAGACCGGCGCGTTCCGGTGCGACCACGACCTGCTGAACCGCACCTACGCCGCCCTGCTGCAGACGGAGCAGAACAACCTCCACAGCGTTCCCACGGATTGCCCCCAGCGCGATGAGCGGCTGGGCTGGATCAACGATATGACGGCCCGCTGCGAGGAGGGCCTGTACAACTTCCATATGATGCGGTTCTACGAGAAATGGCTGCGGGACATTGCCGACGCCCAGGATCCGGAGACCGGAGCCATTCCCGATACGGCGCCGTATTTCTTCGGCGGCCGGCCGGCGTTTCATATCTCCAGCGTCTACGTTCTGATGCCCTGGCTGCTGTACTGCTTCTATGGGGACAAGCGGCCCGTGGAGGAGCACTACGCGGGGATGAAGCGCTATGTGGAATTCAAGCTGTCCCAGCGGGACGGGCAGGGCCTGATCTGCGGGGACTACTTCGGCGATTGGGCGGCGCCCATGACCGAATCCCTGCTGGGCTGGGGCGAAAACGCGGTGCCCCTGAATAACCCCCAGCAGCTGGTCACCACCTGCTATCTGCAGTATGACTGCCAGCTTATGGAGAAAATGGCGGATGTCCTCGGGAGGCCGGAGGATGCGGCCTGCTACCGGACGCTGCAGGAGGAGATTCGCACGGCCATCAACAAGGCCTTCTTCCACGAGGCGGGCTACTATGCCGGCAATGCCCAGGGCTCCAATGTATTCCCTCTGTTCCTGGGCATCGTCCCGGAGGAAAAACGGGCGGCCGTCCTGGAGAATCTTCTGCACGACCTGTTTGTGGAGCGCCAGGGCCGGCTGTCCACGGGCAACCAGCTGACGAAGTATCTGTATGAGGTCCTGCGGCAGGAGAACTGCCACCAGCAGGCCTTTGAGCTGGCCACCTACTGCGGCTATCCCAGCATCGGCTATATGCTGCAGCAGGGCGCCACCACCATCTGGGAGCGGTGGGAGAAAATGGCCGGCAATCATATGAATTCCCACAACCACCCCATGCTGGGCGCCTACACCATCTGGTTCCAGAAGGGCCTGTGCGGCCTGGATCCCCAGAGCAGAACGGAGGACGGCCGGCTGATCCTGCGGCCCCATCCGGTGGAGGGCCTGCAGACGGCGTCCGCCCGCCTGGGGACGCCCCAGGGCCCCGTTGCCCTGGAATGGAACAAGCAGCCCGACGGCCTGGCCGTCACGGTGGAGGTTCCCTGGAACTGCACCGTGGATGTGGAGCTGCCCGCGGCGGCCACTACCCTGGACGGCCAGCCGCTGGAGACGCCGCAGGCCAGACTGTGCGGCCTGCTGCCCGGGCGCCATGCCATCCATTGCGGCAGCTGAGAGCGCTGCCGAACCACCAGACCAGACAAGCTGTCAAACCAATCAGAGCAGCCCCCCATTTGTAAAAATGGGGGGCTGCCTGCGTCTGAATGCGGTGGCTTTTTTCTGCAAAATGCATTATGATAAAAAAGAGGATTCAATTAATATTTCTGAAACAATTCAGAAGCATTGGAACAACAATCGCGTGCTAAGATGGGACCATCTGATGAGAATAATCGATGGAGGTCCCTGAAATGTCCAAGAAAAACTTTATTTCCCTGATCCTCGGCACCGTGGGCGGTATCCTGTTTGCCCTCGGGATGTGCATGGCCATGATCCCCGAATGGGGCGCATTCCGCCAGGGCATCATCATCGGCTGTGTCGGCCTTGTGATTCTGATTGTGATGCTTTTGGTCCGCCGCAAGATGGAGGGCAAGCCCGTGGTGGTCAAGCTCAGCGGCAAAACTATCGGCACCATCGTGCTGGGCGTTGTGGGCGCCCTGGGGCTGGGCATCGGCATGTGCCTGGTCATGGTCTGGGAGATGCTGGTTCCCGGCGTCCTGGTGGGTCTGGTCGGCATTGTCCTGCTGCTGTGCCTGATCCCACTGGTCAAGGGAATCAAGTAAGCGGAACATGGATCCTTAGCAGCAGACAGCAGCTCTTCCGGGAACTGCTGCCTGCTTTCTCGTGACGGAGAGAGGCGATTGCATGGAAAGACTTCTCAAAATCATCCGGTCCCGCTATTTCCTGGCGGCGTTCGCAATTTTGCTGGAGTTTGGGCAGCTTTTGGTGGTTTTTATTCTGCTGTATAAATATTTTCTCCCCATTACCATCATGGGCTGGATTTTCCACTTCGGCGTGCTGCTGTATCTGCTCAACCGGGACGAAATACCGGAGTTCAAGCTGCCGTGGCTGATCATCCTGTTTCTGCTGCCTGTGATCGGCGCTTTTGTCTTTATGCTCCTGTCCAGCAATGAAACCAGCAAGAAAGCAACGGAGCGCTATGAGCGGGCGTCCCTGGAGCTGAAGCCCTACCGCCGGCAGACCGGGGCAATCGGCGCCCTGCGGGAGCAGGACCCGGAGGCCTATGCCCAGGCCTGCTATTTGTACAGCGCCGCCGCCATGCCCTGCTACGGAAATTCCAAAACCGCCTACTATCCGCTGGGAGAGGCGTTCTTTGCCGCCCTGCTGGACGATCTGGCCAAAGCGGAACACTACATTTTCATGGAGTATTTCATTGTGCAGGAGGGGCAGATGTGGGACGCCATCCACGCCGTACTAAAGGAGAAAGCGGCCCGGGGCGTTTCCGTGTATGTGATGTATGACGATTTCGGCTGCATGGTGACCCTGCCGGAGCACTACTACAGGCATCTCTGCGCAGAGGGGATCCACTGCATCCTCTCCAACAAGTTCACGCCGGTCCTGTCCCATATCCACAACAACCGGGACCACCGGAAGATCACGGTGGTGGACGGCAAGGTCGGCTACACCGGCGGCATCAATCTGGCCGATGAATACATCAACGCATATGAAAAGCATGGGCACTGGAAGGACACGGCGGTCCGGATCGAGGGCGAGGCAGTCCGGAACCTGACCATGCTGTTTCTGGCCAGCTGGAACACCCAGAGCAGGGACCCCGTCGATTTTGCGCCCTATCTGGAGGCCCCAATGGAGCCGGTGGAGGGACGGGGCTATGTGATTCCCTTTGGCGACGGCCCGGAGCCCCTCTACCGGGACACCATCGGGAAGAACGTCTACCTGAACATGATCCACGGGGCCAAGGACTATCTTTTTATCACCACGCCCTATCTGATCTGCGACCATGAGCTGCTGAGCGCCTTGCGCCTGGCGGCGAAAAAGGGGGTGGACGTGCGCCTGATCACGCCCCACATTCCCGATAAGAAAACCGTGTTCCTGATGACCCGTTCCAACTACCGGGTGCTGATTCAGGATGGCGTGAAGATCTACGAGTACACGCCCGGGTTCATCCATGCCAAGAGCTTTGTCTGCGACGACAGGTTTGCCGTCTGCGGCACCATCAATCTGGACTACCGCTCCCTGGTTCACCATTTTGAGTGCGGAGCCTGGATGTATGATACGGACTGCATTGGAGAGATGAAGGCCGATTTCCTGGCCACCGCCGCCCGGTCCCAGATCGTCACCGTGGAGCAATCGAGGATGCGCGGCTGGCAGCGGCTGCTGGCGGAGCTGATGAAGGTTTTTTCCCCGCTGCTGTAGGGGTGCAAGGAGGGAGTTCCATGGAGCGCTTCAAACGGATTCTGCGAAAGCTGCTGTTTCCCGGAGCGGCGGTCGTGCTGGTCAGCATACCGGTGGCGGCAGTGCTGCTGGTGTATGTTCTGACCGGGGGCCGCGAAGTCAGCCCGATTGCGTATCCGGTCTATGTCTTTTCCGCCTACGCGCTGACCATCGTGTGCGCGTGGATTGCAAAGAACGCCGGAAGCGCCAGGCGGGAGGTGGAAGCAGCCATCCACCAAAATCAGCTGGTGTACCGCTATTTGACCGACGTCTCCTTCAAAACCCACGTTTCGCTGTATTTGTCCCTGGGCCTGAACCTGCTGTATGCGGCGATGAAGCTCTTCTATGGCGTCTATTACCGCTCGGTCTGGTTTGGCACATTGGCGGTCTACTATATCATGCTGGCGCTCATGCGGTTCCTGCTCCTGCACCATGTGAACCGGACCGGCTTCGGAGCCGATCTGGTCCGGGAGCTGAAACGCTACCGCCTGTGCGGCATGATTCTGATGCTGATGAACATTGCCCTGTCCGGCGTTGTGATTCTGGTTGTTCGCAAAAACGAGGGATTTGAATACGCAGGCTATCTGATCTATGTCATGGCCATGTACGCGTTCTACAGCGTGATCACAGCCGTCATAAATCTCGTGAAGTACAGACAGTTCCGCAGCCCCGTCATGTCCGCGTCCAAAGCCATCAAGCTGGCGGCGGCGCTGGTGTCCATGCTGTCCCTGGAAACGGCCATGATAGCGCAGTTCGGCAAGGAGGACAACGCGGAGCTGTTCCGGCAGCTCATGACGGGGACAACCGGCGGGGGCGTCTGCGTCATCGTGCTGGGAATGGCGGTCTACATGATTGTCAGCGCGACAAAACGACTGAATGAACTGGAGGAGGCAACATGATTCACATTCTGGTACTGGAAGATGATGCAAAGCTGAATCAAATCGTCTGTACCTATCTGAACGACAGCGGCTTTCATGCCAAGGGCTGCCTGAACGCCCGATCTGCCTATGATGAAATGTACAACAACCTCTATGATCTGATCATCTCGGACATCATGATGCCGGAGGTGGACGGCTTTGAATTCGCGGAAAATGTGCGGCGGGTCAACAAGCATATTCCGATTCTGTTCATGTCCGCCAAGGACGACCTGCCTTCCAAGCAGAGGGGCTTCCAGCTGGGCATAGACGACTATATGGTCAAGCCCGTCCAGCTGGATGAGCTGCTGCTGCGGGTCCGGGCCCTGCTGCGGCGGGCCAATATCGAAATGGACCGGAAACTGAAGGTGGGCAACCTGGAGCTGGACGCCGACGCCATGAGCGCCATCATCAACGGCGAGGAAGTGCCGGTTACAACCAGGGAATTCAACATCCTCTATAAGCTGCTGTCCTATCCCAACAAGACGTTCTCCAGGGCGCAGCTGATGGATGAATTCTGGGGTATCGAGACGGAAACCAGCCTCCGGGCGGTGGACGTCTACATCACCAAGCTGCGGGACAAATTCTCCGCCTGTGACGGTTTCACCATCAAAACCGTGCGGGGCCTGGGCTACAAGGCGGTGCTGTCGTGAAAAAGAAAATCGGCGCAAAGGAAGTGCCCGTCCGGAAATCCCGGTTTCCCCTGTCCCTGGCTTTCGTGTTTTGGGCCACGCTGCTTCTGATGTCCGGCGTCCATACGGGACTGGTTGTTCTGGCCAATGAACTGCAGTGGAATAAGCTTGTCCAGACGCTGATTCCCATGGCTTATTGGGCGTTTGTGGCCATTGAGCTGACCCTGTATACCCATTGGCGGATTGAGCGGGACTATGAAAAGCCCATGCAGGAGCTGGCGCAAGCGACGGCCAAGGTGGCCCAGGGCGATTTCTCCGTCTATGTGGCGCCGAATCATACCATGGACAAGCTGGACTATCTGGACGTCATGATCACGGATTTCAACAAGATGGTGGAGGAACTGGGCAGCATGGAGACCCTGAAGACCGACTTCTTCTCCAACGTGTCCCATGAGATCAAAACGCCTCTGGCGGTGATCCACAACAACGCGGAGCTGCTGAACCGGGATGGAATGACCGAGGAAGAGCGCCGGGAATGCACGGAAAGCATTCTGCATGCCACCCGCCGGCTGTCCAACCTGGTCATGAATATGCTGAAGCTGAACAAGCTGGAAAAGCAGGTGATTCAGCCGGTGCCGCAGCCCTATGACGTGTGCGCGCAGCTGTGTGAGTGCGCCCTGCAGTTTGAGGACATGTGGGACAAGAAGGACATCGAGTTTGTGGCGGATCTGGAGGATCGGGCGGTTATCCGGGCGGACGAAGGGCTGCTGGAGCTGGTCTGGACCAATCTGCTGTCCAACGCCATGAAGTTTACGCCGGCCGGCGGCACCATTACCATCACCCAGCGCTCGGAGGGGGAGCGGATCACAGTCTGCGTCTCCGACACCGGCTGCGGCATGGAGGAGGCCACCATGAAGCGCATTTTTGACAAATTTTATCAAGGGGATACTTCCCACGCCACGGAGGGCAACGGGCTGGGTCTGGCCCTGGTGCAGCGTATTTTGGAGCTGTCCGAGGGGACCATCACAGTTCAAAGCGCCCCGGGGAAGGGCTCTGCCTTCACGGTGACGCTGCCGGTATCCCTGGATCGTGAGGCAGAAGCGTAATGGAACAAAAAAAGGAGAGGCCCTTTATCGGGTATGAGTACAAGGAAGTTATGGTCCCGAGCGAACAGGCGTCCATGTATCTGGACTGCTATGAGACCTTTGGCTGGGAGCTGGATGAGAATATCCACATGACGAATGGACACGGCACGACCACCATCCGCATGAAGCGCAACCGGAAAATCATCAATAAGGCAGAGCTGACCCGTCTGCAGCAGCATTTTGAAGCCTGCGTGCGGGAAATCGGCGCTTTGGAGCGGGCCAAAACCTCGGCCGCGACGGTTGTGGCCCTGATGATCGGTATCCTCGGGACCGCGTTCATGGCCGGCTCGGTGTTCGCGGTGACGCACAATCCGCCGCTGATTCCGCTCTGTATCCTTCTGGCCATTCCGGGCTTTCTGGGGTGGATTGCACCCTATTTTGCCTATGGACGGGTGGTGGAAAAGCGGACGGAGAAGCTGCAGCCCATGATTGAGGCGAAGCAGGATGAGATCTATGAGGTCTGTGAAAAAGGCCATTCGCTGCTGTGACAAAAGGGATGCCCCAAAGTCTGTCCTTGCCGCGCCGGTGCACGCACTGGCGCGGCAATCTGTTTCCCACTGCCCCGGCCGGTTGCAGAAGAGGAGAAAGCCAGAGAGAAATTAATATTTTGACGATCGGTTTTAGTAAGCACACGGATTTTTATGACAGGGTTCCGCCCC
>CAMBCW010000030.1 GCA_945864925.1 uncultured Clostridia bacterium | reverse complement strand
CGACACCTCCGGCACCGGCGTTGCCTTCACCCGGAACCCCGCCACCGGCGAGAAGAAGCTCTTCGGTGAGTTCCTGATGAACGCCCAGGGCGAAGACGTGGTGGCCGGCGTTCGTACTCCCCAGACCATCGACCAGCTGGCCGAGGTCATGCCCGAGGTCTACGAGCAGTTCACCAAGATCTGCGCCACCCTGGAGTATCACTACCGTGATATGCAGGACATGGAGTTCACCATTGAAAACAAGAAGCTGTTCATGCTGCAGACCCGGAACGGCAAGCGCACCGCTGCCGCCGCCCTGAAGATCGCCTGCGACCTGGTGGACGAGGGCATGATCACCGAGGAAGAGGCCGTCTGCATGATCGACCCCAAGAGCCTGGACAGCCTGCTGCATCCCCAGTTTGATCCCACCGCCCTGAAGGCCGCTACGCCTGTGGGCCAGGGCCTGGCTGCCTCTCCCGGCGCCGCCTGCGGCCAGATCGTGTTCTCTGCCGAGGATGCCACGGCCTGGGCCAAGGATGGCAAGAAGGTTGTTCTGGTCCGCCTGGAGACCTCTCCTGAGGACATTGAGGGCATGAACTACGCCCAGGGCATTCTGACTGTCCGCGGCGGCATGACCTCCCACGCTGCCGTTGTCGCCCGCGGTATGGGCACCTGCTGCGTCTCCGGCTGCGGCGCCATCAAGATGGACGAGGAAAACAAGCAGTTCGAACTGGCCGGCCATGTCTATAAGGAAGGCGACTGGCTCTCCATCGACGGCTCCACCGGAAACATCTACGGTGAGGCCATTGCCACTGCCGAGGCTTCCATCGCCGGCGAGTTTGGCCGGATCATGGGCTGGGCTGACAAGTTCCGCTCCCTGCAGGTCCGCACCAACGCCGACACCCCCAGAGATGCCGCCACGGCTTTGAAGTTCGGCGCTGAGGGCATCGGCCTGTGCCGCACGGAGCATATGTTCTTCGAGGCTGACCGAATCGCCGCCATCCGGGAAATGATCGTCTCCGAGACTGTGGAGCAGCGTGAGAAGGCCCTGGCCAAGCTGGAGCCCATTCAGCAGGGTGACTTCGAGGGCATCTACGAGGCCATGAAGGGCCGCCCGGTGACCATCCGCCTGCTGGATCCCCCGCTGCACGAGTTCCTGCCCACCGACCCCGAGGACGTCAAGGCTCTGGCCAAGGAAATGAAGGTCACGGAGGAGCACCTGTGCAACGTGATCGCTTCTCTGCATGAGTTCAACCCCATGATGGGCCACCGCGGCTGCCGTCTGGACGTGACGTATCCCGAAATTGCCAAGATGCAGACTGCCGCCATCATCAAGGCCGCGCTGGCTGTCCGCAGCCGCCGTCCCGCCTGGAAGATCGAGCCGGAAATCATGGTTCCCCTGGTCGGTGAGGTCAAGGAGCTGGCCTACGTCAAGAGCGTCATCGACGAGGTTGCCCAGCAGCTGATCGCCGAGGCCGGCAGCGATATGCACTACAAGGTCGGCACCATGCTCGAGATCCCCAGAGCTGCCCTGACTGCCGATGACATCGCCAAGGAAGCTGAGTTCTTCTCCTTCGGTACCAACGACCTGACCCAGATGACCTTCGGCTTCTCCCGTGACGACGCCGGCAAGTTCCTGCCTGCCTACTATGACCGCAAGATCTATGAGTCCGATCCCTTCGCCAAGCTGGACCAGACCGGTGTGGGCCGTCTGGTGAAGATGGCTGCTGATCTGGGCCGCGAGACCCGTCCCAACATCAAGCTGGGCATCTGCGGCGAGCATGGCGGCGATCCCTCCACCATTGAGTTCTGCCACAAGGTCGGCCTGACTTATGTCTCCTGCAGCCCCTACCGTGTGCCCATCGCACGTCTGGCCGCTGCCCAGGCTGCCATCAAGAACCCCAAATAAGAAAAATTCCGCTGAAAAGCCCCGCTTACAAACGTAAGCGGGGCTTTTCTCAGTCAAAGAAGAACACTTGCTTCATCAGGGGCTGGGCGCCGGTGACGGGGTCCATTTCCATGAGCATGACGTCCTTCATATATTCGTTCCAGCGGTCCACCACGGGGCTCTCAGCCTGGATGCGGGCGGCTTCGGCGATGGAGTCGCATTCGTAATAACCGAACAGTTCATTGCCCACGTTCCAGATGGTGTAGTTACGGATTCCCGCGGCGTGCAGAACTTCCTTTAGCTCCGGCCAGATGTTGTTGTGCCGGTGGACGTATTCCTCCAGCTTTCCCGGCAGCACCGTGGCCTTCCATGCGTATCGTTCCAAAATGATGCCTCCTTCTGCTTTATAGATCCGCGCCGGATTGAGCCATGACTTCCTTCAGGCGCTGGATGTAGTACTGATACAGCTCCAGGGGCGCGGAGGGCGGAACCTGATGGTCGTTGCCGACGATGTAGCCGCCGCCCCGAACCACGGGCAGAATGCGGGCGAACTCCGCGTCGATGGCTTCCTTACCCTCCTGAATCATCAGCTTGTTGAAGCCGCCGATGAACTTCAGAGTGGGGAACTGACGGCGCACTGCCACGATGTCCATGCCGGCATTGACGTCCATGGGCAGGAAGCCATCCACACCGGCGGCCATGAAGTTGGGGATGATTTTGGAGAACTCGCCGTCGGTGTCCACAATGACGTTCTGCACGCCTGCTGCCTTGAACAGGGGGATCAGACGCTTGTAATAGGCGCCGACGAACTCGTCAAAGAAAGCGCCGGAAATCAGGGGGCCGTTCTTGCCGGACAGGTCCTCCATGAAATAGACCACGTCGGGCTGCAGCAGGCGGATGACCCGCATCAGCTTGGCCTCATAGACCCGGCAGATATATTCCGCCATGTCGTGGAGCAGTTCCGGATCCTCATAGAAGGCGAACAGGTGGGCCTCGTCGCCCAGCAGTTCCCGGGGCACCCAGAAGAAACCCTCCAGGTTCAACCGGATGGAGTAATCGCCCCGGTCGTGGCCCTCTTTCAGATGGGCGTAGGCCTGGTCAATGGCCTCGTCGGAGAAATACAACTCCAGCTCCCGGTCGGCGTGGGCCTTCAGGGCCTCCCAGTCCTCGGGGCAGGTGACGGTGGGCTTGCAGACGATGTCCAAATCGGAGCCGGCCTTGCGGATCATATGGCGGCCAAAGATATCCTGCTTGATCACATGGGCCGGGGTCTCCTCCAGCACCTTTTCCTCAAAACGGCGGAAAGGCAGCACAAAGTGAATCCGGCGCACCGGATCAAAGCCCAAATATTGCTCATAGGCCATGACGCCTTCGCCCCAGGCCTCGGGGAAATATTTCTCCGCCTGGTTGGCCTTGTTGCCCACCAGATCATTGGTGATGTCCCGGGCGCCGTCGCACAGCTCCGCAGGGATGCCCTCGCCCTTGTAACGTTGGGTGGTCAAAGTCCAGGGGTAGAAGGTCTCTTCCACGGCACCGCGGTCT
Source organism: uncultured Clostridia bacterium (assembly GCA_945864925.1). Classification (GTDB taxonomy): domain Bacteria; phylum Bacillota; class Clostridia; order Oscillospirales; family Oscillospiraceae; genus Avoscillospira. Next base: position 13,702 of record CAMBCW010000030.1, on the reverse strand, counting down.
GCCCTCTGAAAGTTCAGCGTTGCATTTTCGCGTTCCCGATTAGTCATTGGTTGTTCTTCCTTTCTGCTCGTTTTCTGATTTATGGCGCTCCCGGTTGCGGTAGTCCCGCGGTGTGAGACCAGTGGCGTCCTTGAATACCTTGCTGAAATAGAATTGTCCGTTGAATCCGACCTGCTCGGCCACCTCGCCGATGAGAATGTCCTTTCCGCCGGCCAGAAGCTTTTTGGCCTCTTCGATTCGGAGATCCGTAAGGAACTCGTTGTAGGTGCGGCCGCAGTGCTGCCGGAACAGCCGGCTGAGATAGGGCTGGCTGATACCAAAATGGCTGCAGACCGACATGATGCTGTTGTCGCCCCGGATGTTGGCCCGGACATAGGCGGTGATTTCCTCCAGGAGCTTTTCGTCCTTCATCCGTTTGTCCGGAACTGCCGGCTCCGCGCCTTCCCGGTTGAGCATCAGCACGCGATAGATCCGCTGAAACAGCTCCTCCACCTTCCGGCCGTCCACAGGCTTCAGGAGGTAGTCAAACACGCCGACGCTGAAGGCGTCGTGGACATATTCAAAGTCTGAATAGCCGCTGAGTACTACGCATATGGTGGGCCATTCGCTCTCCTCATTGATATACCGGACCAGCTGCAGCCCCGTTTTCCGGGGCATTTTCATATCAGTCAGCACCACGTCCGGGCGAACCTGTTTATACAGGGCAATGGCTGCGTCCACGCTGAACGCCTCCGCCACCACCTCGAATTCCTTGGCGCGCCGCTCAATGGCGCGTTTTTCCATGGCCAATGCTGCGGGCTCATCATCCACCAGCATAACCTTGAACACCTGCGTCCCTCCTTTCATTCTCGGGCACTTATACCCGATCCATATACAGGATAATGGTTGTGCCGCCCATGCGGTTGGCGCGGATTTCATATTGGAAGCTCTGCCCATAGTAAATCCGCAGCCGCGTCAGGGTGCCGATCAGGCCGATTCCGCCCAGCTGCACGGCGTTTTCGCCGCTTTCCCCCGGCGGGCGGTCGCAGAACTCTTCGATTTTGTTCTTGATGAACACCTGGCGCTCCGGCTCGATGCTCTTGCCGTTATCCTCCACGGAGATCATCAGAAGCCCATCGACATAGGCAGTCTGGAGCCGCAGGTTTACCACATCCTGCTCCTGGATGCTATACTTGATGGCGTTTTCCAGTAAGGGCTGCAGAGTCAGGCGGGGCATCATGGCCGGCAGAGCTTGCTCGTCGGTTTCGCACTGAAACACCAGCCGCTGCCGGTAGCGATTCTGCATCAGGGACATGTAACACTTGACGTTTTCCAATTCATCGGCCAGGGTGACGTCCGGCACCTCATAGTTGGAGGCATAGCGAAGCAGGTCCGACAGGTCAAAGCAGGCGTCGCAGGCTTTTTCGTTCTGTCCGCTTTCGCACAGGTCCGCAATGCTGCTCAGGGAGTTGTAGAGGAAATGGGGACCCATTTCCCGCTGCAGGGCGTTGAACAGGGCCTTGGTCTGGAAATCCTCATGCTGCTTCTGCCGCAGCATGGAGTCATTGAGCCGGGTGAGCATTTCGTCGAAGGTGCCAACCAACACCTGCATCTCCTTGCTTTGGGGCACGATATCGATTTTTTCATTGAGATTATCCAGGTCCACCTGGCTGATCCGGGTCACAAACTGGTCAATGGGCCGCATCAGTGCCCGGGTTGTAAACACGCCGAAGGCGATGGAAAACAGGGCGGTGGCCAGGAGGATGTACAAAGAGCCGCTGACCATGCTGAACTGGTAGCTGCACAGGGTGGATTTTTCCAGGAGCACCACCGTGTGGCAATAGAAATTGTTGGAGGATGCCCGGGCCATGATAGTGGAATCGGTTTCGATGATCTTTTTGTAGGGCTGGGTCATCTCAATGATATCTGCCTTGCGGGTTTCAAAATCCTCCCGGAGGTTGCTGGAGTAGAATACCGAGCTGGTTTCCTCCATGATGACAACAATTTCCGGCTTTACGCCATTGATTTCAATGGCGCTGACGCTGTCGAGATACATGGCGTTCTGCTGGATTTCCAGAAAACCCACAATCTGGGTGGTGCGGCTGTCCTTGATGGGGCGAATTTCCGAAATCACCTGGGCCTCCTCACCGCCGGAGTACCAGATGTCCTCCTGAGGCGACAGGAACACCTTGCCGTTGACCTGCGTGAAGATGCCGGCGTAATTTTCCATGAGCAGGGCAGCCCGCTGCCGGACAGTTTCCTGATCCAGATCCGCAATACCGCTGGAATAATAGTTGCCGTCGCAGTCATAAACCACCACCCGGCGGATGTCCGACTTGGAAGCATACAGCCGGTTCAGGATTTGACGGATGGAGTGTTCCACGTCTTCGCCTGCGCCGTCGGCCCATTGCTGGGCTGCCTGGCGAAACCCGGGGTCGCTGAAGAGGTCCACGGCCATCTGGTCCATGCTTTTTAGCCGCAGGTCCACCTGCTCCATGATCCGGTCAGCAAACTGGCTTGTGGTGGAGATGCTCTCCTCCCGGATCCGGCCCAGGTTTCCGGCCACATAGTATCCGCCGACGCCGATGACGATGGACATCAGCAGCAGCATGTACATGAGCATCAGTTTTGTGGTCAGACGCACCTTCATCCGGAATCCCCCTCTCTATGGAGCCATTCTATCATAGTGCACCGGAAAGTTCCAGAGGATAGACCGGGACTGCCAAGGGAGAACCTCCCCTGGCAGTCCCTTGTTATAGCTGATCCAATATGAACGATAAACTGGGATTAATAGTTGTAGTTATCCACGTTGGTGGCGTCAAAGACCAGGGCGGCGCCCAGGCAGCAGTAGCCCTGCTCGTTGATTTCCTTGGTCAGCTCCTTGCCCTCCTGGGTGTAGGTGACGGAGGAAGCGCCCTCGGCCAGCTCGCCGGTGACCATCTGGTTGGCAACGGCCACGGACATGTAGCCCAGATCGAAGCAGCTCCACAGAACGCCGGTGTTCAGGGGGTTGGTTTCGTCCTTGATGTAGTCCTTAATGGCGTTGGGGGTGGCCAGACCGGTCATGGTGATGACGGAAGCATCGGGCTTGGAAGCGGCAGCTTCATACTGAGCGCCCAGAGCGGGAGTGGACATGGAGGACAGTGCGATGGCAGCCTGAATCTGGTCGGCGCCGCCGCCCATTCTGCCGATCAGAGTGGCGCAGGCTTCGTTGACCTTGGTTTCATCGGTGCCGGGATGGATGATGTCGGTGCTCTCGTTGGCAATGACCATCCAGGAGTAGTCGTCGGTGGTCAGGTAGCCCTTGATGGCCTCAATCCAGGCGTTCTGGTTGGCGTCGGTGCCGGAGGAGCCCACCAGAGCGATGTTGGCGGTCTTGTCGGGACCATAGCCCTTGGCCAGCAGATCCTGCTTGGCAGCGTCCAGCAGACCCTTGGCAGCGCCGTCAGCGGCCACGGACTGGCAGTAGTAGGAGCGGGCGTCTTCCTGTGCGTCGGCGTCGAAGGTCAGGACCTTGATGCCCTTTTCAGCGGCTTTCTTCAGAGTGGCGGCAATGGCGGTGCCGTCGTTAGGGGAGACGACGATGGCGTCCACACCCTGGTTGATCCAGCCTTCCAGAATGTCAACCTGCATCTGGTTGGTAGCCTGGTCCTGGGAGGGGCCGTCGTACAGCAGGGTCACGCCCAGGGCTTCGGCAGCGGCTTCTGCGCCGACCTTGCAGGCGTCGAAATAGTTTTCGCCCTTGAACTTGGGCAGCATGGCGATGGTAACACCGTCGGACTTCTCAGCAGCGGCGGGCTCGTTCTTCTGGCAGCCGGCGAACAGGCATGCCATCATGGTGATAACGAGGAGTACAGCGATCAGTTTCTTCATGGTTTTCCTTCCTTTTCATTTATTTTTAGCACGGCGGAGCCGTTAGCTAACGGATTTGGGTTCGGCGCTCTTGGGTGCGCCGCGGCGGCGGGATTTGGCCTGATTCATGATGGCGAAGGCCACCAGGGCGATCAGCAGAACGGTGCCCTGCACCACAGTCTGGGTGGCAATGGGGATGTTCAGAACCGTCAGGCCGCTGTTGAGGGTGGCGATGATCAGGGTCGCCACCAGGGTGCCCTTCATATCGCCGGAGCCGCCCACGATGCTGGTGCCGCCCAGCACCACCACGGTGATGACCTTCAGGTTGAAGTTGGTGCCGGAGTCGTACTTGACGCTGGAGAACCGGCCCAGATAGATGAAGGAGGCCAAAGCGCAGATCAGGCCGCACAGGACATACAGCGTGATTTTGATCTTTTCCACGTTGACGCCGGAGTATTTGGCAGCGCTGCTGTTGAGACCGATGGCGAAGAGCTTGCGGCCAAAGGCGGTGTGGTGCAGCAGCAGGACGAATACCACAGCCAGGACCGCGTAGATCCAGATCTGGATCGGCAGACCCAGGACCTCGGTATTGCCCATCCAGGAGGCGAAATTGTAGGCATAGACGCTGCCGGCCTCCGTGTAGCCGCGGGAGAGGCCCATGAACAGGTACATGGTAGCCAGGGTGGTGACCATTTCGGAGATCTTCGCCTTGGCGATGATCAAGCCGTTGATTAGGCCGCAGGCCAGGCCCACCAGGATGGTCACGGCCACGCCGGCCCCGGTGCCCCAGGCCGCGGCAGCGCTGCCGCCAAAGACGGCACAGAGGATCATCATGCTGCCGACGGAAAGATCCATACCGCCGGTGATGATAATCAGGGTCATGGGCAGGGCAACCATGCCGATTTCCACGATGTTGCGCAGCATGGTGTTGATAATGTAGTCCGGCTTCAGGAAGGTGGGGGCCATAGCGGCGATGGCGACGAAGATCGCAGCCCAGATCAAAAGCAGAACCAGATTGAAAGAGAACTTGAACTTTTTCATGACGCCTGCACACCTGCCTTTCCGGGAATGGAACGCTTCCGTTTGACGGTCCGCAGAGCGGAGACCAGCACGGAGATCAGAATGATGGCGCCTTTGATGAAATCCGCCCAGTTGGTGCTGATGCCCAGATAGGTGATGGCGGAGGAGATGGAGGCCAGGATCAGGGCGCCGATGACGGTGCCGAGGATCCGGCCGGAACCGCCGGCAGTGCTGGTGCCGCCCAGAACCACGGCGGCGATGAAGGTCATCTCCAGGCCGGAGCCCATGGTGGTGGTGACACGCTGGCCGGCTGTTCCCACGATGACGCCGGAGACGCCGAACAGGGCGCCGGCGATGACGTAGGTCAGGAACACCGTGCGATTGACATTGATACCCGTGAGGCGGGCGCTCTCGGTGCTGTTGCCCACGGCGTAGATCTTCTTGGAGAAGCGCGAATATTTCATGAACAGCAGGGCGATGACCGTAATGATCACGCACATGACGAAGCTGAAGGGAATGATGCCGAAGACCTTGGCCTTGAAGGCCAGCCAGGTGTAGGTGGCAGGCAGGTCATAGATGGAGCCTTCCACTGCCAGGGTCAGGGAGCCCTGGAAGATCTGGGTGGTGGCCAGGGTTGCCACAATGGCGGGAATTTTCAGCTTGGTGATGAAGAAAGCGTTGAAGGCCGACAGGAGCATACCCACCACCATGGCGGTGATCAGCAGCACCGGGAAGGTGGCCCCCAGCTTGCCGATGGCGGCGATGACCAGACAGACCACAGAAATCAGCGCGCCGGTGGAGACGTCGATGTTGCCCGTGAGGATGATCATGTTCATGCCGATGGCGGAGATGAGAACATAACTGTAGACGTTGAGAATGCTCATGATGTTGTTGATGGAATAGAAGCCCTTGGCAAAGACGCCCAGGAACACCAGGACGACGGCCAGGAATACCAGCAGATAGAATTCTGTGGTCAGGTTTTTCTTGCGGTCGTGTTTCACTGGGCTGCCTCCTTTTCCTCCCGGGCGGTTTCCAGGGCCACGGAGAGGATCTTCTCCTGGGTGGCCTCAGACCGGTCAAAGCACTTGGCGATGGTGCCGTCCTTCATGACATAGATCCGGTCACACATGCCCAGCAGCTCCGGCAGCTCGGAGGAGACCATGATAATGGTAAGTCCGTCCAGGGTCAGGTCGCTGATGATTTTGTGGATTTCCGACTTGGCATTGACGTCCACGCCGCGGGTGGGCTCGTCCAGTACCAGGATTTTCGGCTTAATGGCCAGGGCCTTGGAGACGGAAACCTTCTGCTGGTTGCCGCCGGAGAGGTTTTTGACCATAAATTCCGGCGACGGGGCCTTGATGCCCACTTCGGAGATATACTGTTCTCCAATGTCGTGCTCCTGCTTGCTGGAGAGGAAGATGCCCTTCCGGAAATTCCGCAGCTGGGGCAGGGTGATGTTGTGGGCCACGGACATGTCCACATGCAGGCCGTATTTGCCCCGGTCCTCGGAGACATAGACGATGCCGTGGGCCATGGCGTCGTTGTAATTGCGGATGTGCACCTCCTGGCCTTCCAGGACCACCTTGCCGGCGGCTTTTTTGGCATGGCCGCACAGGGAGAGCATCAGCTCCGTCCGTCCGGCGCCGGCCAAACCGGCAAAGCCCAGGATTTCGCCCTTGCGCAGGGTGAAATTCACATCGGACACAAAGCCCTCGTCATAGTAGTGCTCCACCCGCAGCAGTTCATCGCCGATCTGGGTGTCGGCCTTGGGATAGTAGTTGCCCACCTTCCGGCCAACCATGTCGGCCACCAGTTCGTCCTTGTTGGTTTGCTGGATGTCCTTGGTGGAGATGTACATACCGTCGCGGATGACGGTGACCCGGTCACAGATCTGGAAGATTTCTTCCATGCGGTGGCTGATGTAGACAATGCCCATGCCGTCAGCCTTCAGCTGGTTGATGATGCGGAACAGAGCGTCCACCTCGCGCTGGGTCAGGGAGGCGGTGGGTTCGTCGAAAATGATGATGTTGGCCTCGTAGGTCAGAGCCTTGGCGATTTCCACCATCTGCTTCTGGGCCATGCCCAGGTTCTTGATGATGGCGTTCAGGTCAATGTCCACAGCCAGGCGGCGGAACACATCCTGGGCCTTCTGCCGCATGGCGGCGTAGTCCAGCACCGTCAATGGGCCTGCTTTTCTGGTGATTTCATGGGCCAGGAACATGTTGTCCAGCACCGTCATCTCCTCGAACAGGCTGGTTTCCTGGAAAATGATGGACACGCCCTTTTCGTAGGCTTCCACCGGGTTTGCAAAGGTCTCTTCCTTGCCGTTGACGCGGATCACGCCTTTATCCGGCGGATAAACGCCGCAGACGACCTTCATCAGCGTGGACTTGCCCGCGCCATTCTCGCCGCAGATGGCGTGGACTTCTCCACTTTTCAGGTCGAAGTCGATGCCGCCCAGGGCAAGCACACCCGGGAAAGCTTTGACAATTCCCTTCAATTCAAGAATGGTTTCGCCCATGCTCCGTTCTGCCCCCTAGTCCTCAAAATATTGCTTTTTTGACCAAATTACGCATTCGGTTTCAGTTGCTTTATGTTTATTTTACCAATCGATGCCAAAAAGTACATACAAAATCAAATTGAAAATATTCAAAATCCAGATTAAAAAACGAGAATTTAGCGATTATATCCAGCTGGAATGAGTCGATTTTGTTAGATTTTCATAAACAGGCGCGGAGTTTCGCCCCCATTTTTCTTTTGTAAGAAGTGACAGGTGTGGTATACTAGATACTATATTATATTAAGATTGTCGAAAAAAGGCGGCTTGTTATGATTGCAAATTATCACACCCATACCTGGCGCTGCAAGCATGCCAGCGGTACGGAACGGACATATGTGGAGCAGGCCATAGCAGCTGGCCTGAAAATTCTGGGCTTTTCAGATCACACACCCTATCCATTTCCCGACGGCCATGTGTCGGGCTTCCGCATGGCTCCGGAGCAAGCAGAGGACTACTTTGCCACCATCTCGGGCCTGAAGCAGGAATATGCAGGCCAGATTGAGATTCACATCGGTGTGGAGGCGGAGTATTATCCGGCGCACTTTGACGCCTTGCTGGAGTTCCTCTCGGCGTATCCCTGCGAGTATCTGCTGCTGGGCCAGCATTTTACCAATGATGAAACCGACGGCGTCTATGCCGGCTGGGCCACTGACGAGGAAGCGGTGCTGGCCCGCTATGTGGACCAGGTGCTGGCGGGCATGGCCACGGGGAGATTCACCTATGTGGCCCACCCGGATCTGGTGAATTGGCAGGGGAGCCGGCAGGTCTATGAAGGGCACATGACGCGGCTGTGCAAGGGTGCGGCGGAGCTGGGCGTGCCTCTGGAGCTGAACTTCCTGGGACTGCGGGAAGGCCGCTGCTATCCCGACCGGGATTTTTGGCGCATTGCCGGCGAGACGGGGAACAGAGCGGTTTTGGGCTGCGACGCCCACCAGCCTGAGTCCCTGAACTGCTCCCGGACAGAGGCGGCAGCCCGGGCCCTGGCAGCGGAATTCGGCGTGCCGGTGCTGGAGACGGTACCCCTTGCAAAACCTTTTTGAAACGATTATAATGGGCGGGTGAAAAGAGGTAATTGCCATGAACAATGAACTGACCGCCCAGGATATCCAAAAAATGCAGGAGGAGCTGGACTACCGCCGCCTCCAGCTGATGCCGGAGCTGATTGAAGAGGTCAAGCGCACCCGGGCCTTTGGGGATCTCAGCGAAAACTATGAATATAAGGCTGCCAAGCAGGCCCAGAATGCCAACAAGAAGCGCATCCGCTATCTGGACCGGATGATCCAGTCCGCCACAGTCATCGAGGACAAAGCCGGAGAGAATGAGGTGGGCCTGTTTGACCAGGTCTGCCTGTATTTTGAGGATGACGAGGAGGAACAGACCATCCAGGTGGTGACCACCGTCCGCTGTGATCCCCGGGAGGGACGTATCAGCAAGGAATCCCCCATGGGCAAGGCCCTGCTGGGGAAGAAGGTGGGCGACCGTTTCCTGGTGGAAGCCACGCCGACTTACAGCTATTATGTGGTGGTGCGCTCCATCACCAAGAGCCAGGACGATGGTTCCGCGCCGATTCTGTGAAGGATTGTGGGAAAATCTTGATTTTTCCGAAGATTCTTCTTTACTTTTTAGCCTGAATATGATATGTTAAGCAAGCTGGCGTATTACGCCGTGACCCCATGTCTCAGTTCCGGGAGACAGCCTGGTTTCCAGACGGGCACTCTGCCGGCCCGGTACTTAGCCTGCGGGTATGAAACTTATGAAAGGTGGAAATTATCATGATTCGCAAGGAAGACAAGACTGCCATTATCGCTGCCAACGCAACCCACGAGGGCGACACCGGTTCCCCCGAGGTCCAGATCGCCATTCTGACCGCCCGCATCAACGAGCTGACCGAGCATCTGCGCGTGCACAAGCACGACAACCACTCCCGCCGGGGCCTGCTGATGATGGTTGGTAAGCGCCGCAACCTGCTGGACTATCTGGCCAAGAAGGACATCAACCGTTATCGTGCCATCATCGCCAAGCTGGGTATCCGTAAGTAAGAATCGGACGATGGGCAGACAGTCTTTGTCTGCCCATCTTTTGCAGAAACAAATGCGTCTGTACAGGGCGAGTTTTAGCAGTTGAAAGGGCGGCCGAGGGGTCGGCCATCGCAGCACGACGAAAAAGTATTTTCGCCCTGCTGCGTGCGGTTTTCCGAGCCAAAAGCTCAGAAAACCGGTTTTATTGAACGCGCAAGGGGTCTTAACCCCTTGCACACATTCCCCGCTGCTCAGTCAAGAAAAACTGTAACGGGTTTCGGCGGCTTAGCCCGACCGTCGTTTCAAGTGCTAAACCTCCCTGGCAGAACAAAATATCAAGGAGGTAACAACATGATCAAGCGCAAGCAGTATCCCAATCATCACATCTATGAGATGGAGATTGGCGGCCGCACCTTTACCGTGGAGACCGGCAAGGTGGCTGAGCTGGCCAACGCCGAGTGCATCTGCCGCTACGGCGACACCGTGGTTCTAACCACCTGCACCTGCAACCCCATTCCCAAGGCCGGCATCGACTATTTCCCCCTGACCATCGAGTTTGAGGAGAGAATGTACGCCGTGGGCCGCATTCCCGGCTCCTTCAACCGCCGGGAGGGCAAGCCCTCCGAGCGCGGCATCCTGAACAGCCGCATCATCGACCGCCCTATGCGTCCCCTTTTTGACGAAGAGCTGCGCAACGATACCGTCGTGACCTGCACCGTTCTGGCCAATGACTATGAAAACCCCGTGGAGATCGTGGCGTCTCTGGGCGCCTCCATCGCCATCGCCAGCTCCGACGTGCCCTGGAACGGCCCTGTGGCCACCACCAACGTGGCTTACCTGGACGGCAAGTATATCGTCAACCCCTCCAGTGAGGAACGCGAGGCCTGCGAATGCTTTGTCTGCATCTCCTCCACCTTTGAGAAGGTGGTCATGATCGAGACCGAGGCCAACGAGGCCCCTGAAGCCATTGTCTATGAGTGCATCCGTGTGGCCCATGAGACCAACATGGAGATCGTGAAGTTCATCAACGGTATTGTCGCGGAGATCGGCAAGCCCAAATTCACCTTTGAGAAGGCCGCCGTCAACCACGAATTGCTGGACGACCTGATGAACTACGGCCTGGATCAGATCGAGTACGCCCTGGACACCGACGACAAGAACGTCCGGGAAGAGCGCCTGACCGCCGCCCGCCTGGACTTCCAGGATAAGTTCGGCGAAAAGTATGAGGATTTCGAGACCCACATCGAGGTCTGCCTGTACAAGATGCAGAAGAAGGTCGTCAAGAAGTGGCTGCTGCAGGGCAAGCGTGTGGACGGCCGCGGCATGGACGAAATCCGTCCTCTGGACGCCGAGGTTGGCATCCTGCCCAGAGTTCACGGCTCCGGCCTGTTCGCCCGCGGTCAGACCCAGGTCCTGTCCATCTGCACCCTGAACACCCTGTCTGCTGCCCAGAAGCTCGATACCATCTATCCCGAAGAGACCAAGCGGTATATCCACCACTACAATTTCCCCGCCTTCTCCACCGGTGAGGCCAGAGCCGCCCGTTCCACCTCCCGCCGGGAGATCGGCCACGGCGCCCTGGCGGAAAAGGCCCTGCTGCCTGTGATCCCCTCCGTGGAGGAGTTCCCCTACGCCATCCGCGTGGTGTCCGAGGTGCTGTCCTCCAACGGCTCCACCTCCCAGGGCTCCATCTGCGGCTCCACCCTGGCTCTGATGGACGCCGGTGTGCCCATCAAGCGTCCTGTGGCCGGTATTTCCTGCGGCCTGATCACCGACCAGGAGACCGGCGAGTGGAGAACCTTCACCGACATCCAGGGCGTGGAGGACTTCCACGGCGAGATGGACTTCAAGGTGGCCGGTACCACCGAGGGCATCACCGCCATCCAGATGGACCTGAAGAACAAGGGCCTGACCATGGAAATCATTGCCGATGCTCTGGAGCGCTGCCGTAAGGCCCGCCTGGAGATTATCAACGAAGTCATTCTGCCCTGCATCGCCGCGCCTCGTCCCGAGGTCAGCGAGTTCGCTCCCAAGATGATCTCCATGAAGATCGACGTGGACAAGATCCGCGAGGTCATCGGATCCGGCGGCAAGACCATCCAGAAGATCTGCGCCGACACCGGTGCCAAAATTGACATCGACGACGACGGCTCCGTCTTTATCTCCGCTGTGGATACGGCTGCTGCCATGGCTGCCAAGAAGATGATCGACGACATCTGCTTTGTCCCCGAGGTGGGCAAGCTGTATTACGGCAAGGTGGTCCGCATCCTGCCCATCGGTGCCTTTGTGGAACTGGCCCCCGGTAAGGACGGCCTGGTTCATATCTCCAAGCTGGAGAACCGCCGCGTGGAAAAGGTGGAGGACGTGCTGAACATCGGCGATATGACCTGGGTTAAGGTCACCGAGATCGATGAGAAGGGCCGCGTCAACCTGTCCCGCAAGGACGCTCTGAAGGAAATGAACGGCGCCAACAAGTAATTTGAGCAAGAAAACGCCCCGCAGGCTTCTGGCTGCGGGGCGTTTTGCACTGTCTGGGCTGCCCTGCGTCCCTGGTGAGGGGCGCGAGGTTGGACTTCTCAATCCAGCTTGTCTGCCAGCTCGGCATAGGGAGAGTCGGTGGCATTCTGCGTCGGAGCGTCTTTCTTGTATTTTTCCACCAGCATGGCGGCTTTTTTGATGGGACGGATGGTGCCGGCGCCGGCGATACAGCCGCCGGGACAGGCCATGCCCTCCAGCAGATAGCCGTTGAGCTTGCCGGCCTTGGCCAGAGCCATCATCTTCCGGCATTCCCGCAGACCTTCAGCACCCATGATTTTCATGTCCACCTCCGGTGCCATTTCTTTGACCACATTCTGCACGGCGGCGGCCACACCGCCGCTGACGGCAAAGCCGCGGCCATCTGCAGTGGCCTTGTCCAGGGGATCGTTGCCTTCCACGTCAGCAAACCAGACCTCCTTGGCCTCGAACATACCCTGAAGCTCTTCAAAGGTCAGGACGAAATCCACGTCGCTGCGGATGTGGGCCCGGCTGGCCTCCAGCTTTTTGGCGGCGCAGGGGCCGACAAAGCAGACCTTGGCGTCGGGGTGCTGCTTTTTTACCATGCGGGCCGTCAGCACCATGGGGGTCAGGGTCATGGAAATATGATCGAACTGGTCGGGGAAGCAGGTCTCTACCATGGAAATCCAGGCAGGGCAGCAGGAGGTGCCCATGTAGGTATTGCCTGCGGGCACCCGTTCCAGGTATTCCCGGGCCTCGTCAAGGGTGCACAGGTCTGCACCCACAGCCACTTCCACCACGGAGTCAAAACCCAGCAGCTTCATGGCGGCAGTGAGCTTCTCCGGCGTCAGATGGTCGCCGAACTGGCCCACAAAGGCAGGGGCCACGATGGCGATGACCTGATAACCCTTCTTCATGGCGTGAATCAGCTGGAAAATCTGGCCCTTGTCCACAATGGCACCGAAGGGGCAGCTGACCAGGCACTGGCCGCAGGAGACGCACTTGCTGTAGTCGATCTTGGCCCGGCCGTGCTCATCGGAGCCAATGGCGTCCATGCCGCAGGCAGCGGCACAGGGCCGTTCCAGCTTGACGATCGCGTGGTAGGGGCAGGCCTCCACGCATTTGCCGCACCGGATGCACTTGTCCTGATCGACGATGGACTTGCCGTGCTGAAAGGAGATGGCCCCCTTGGGGCAGACCTGATGGCAGCTGCGGCTCAGGCAGCCCTGGCACAGCTCTGTCACCCGGACCTGTTTGGTGGGGCAGGCGTTGCAGGCGTAGTTGATGATGTTGACCAGAGGGGGATCATAGTATTTTTCAGCCACGGCGCTCTCGTTGACGCCGTCGGACAGGGGCTTGTGCTCGTAGACCGGCCGCAGGGGCAGGCCCATGGCCAGTCGCACCCGCTCGCCGGCGATAGCCCGCTCCAGGAAGATGGATTCCCGGTGGGAGGCGATTTCACCGGGGACAATGCGGTAGGGGATTTCTTCAATCCGGGAGTAGTCTCCGCCCTCGTAGGCCAGCCTGGCAACCTCGGTGAACACCTTTTTCCGGACTTCCGTGACAAAGGATTCGTATCCTCGCATTTAAAATTCTCCTTATAAAAACATTTCTATCCATAGACAGAAAGATGCCGAATGCAGAGTGGCTTCGAGCCATTCTGCATTCGGCATCTTTCAGCAATAGAAGTCTTTGATCTTCTTGGCTCTGGAGGGGTGACGCAGCTTGCGGATGGCCTTGTTCTCGATCTGGCGGATCCGCTCCCGGGTGACGCCGA
>CAMBCW010000029.1 GCA_945864925.1 uncultured Clostridia bacterium | reverse complement strand
GATTCCTCTACGTCTCGTGGGCTCGGAGATGTGTATAAGAGACAGAGCTCGCACTGGCCCACCGCGGCGGCGGCCTGCTTGCCGGGCATGTCCGCCGGGCGGCCGGGCAGGCCCAGCTTGCCCACGCCCATGCCGATGGCGCCGGAGGTCACCAGCACCAGCTGATGGCCGGCGTTTTTCAGATCACTGAGAATTTTGCACAGCAGCTCCACCCGCCGGATATTCAGCCGGCCGCTGGCATGCGCCAGGGTGGAGGTGCCGATTTTAATGACAACACGCATGAGAATACTCCTCTGACTCAGCGGGGCGAACATACTTTTCCGACACGCTGACTCTTTTTTTAATGGTCCGACTTCAGGCCGGCGCCGCACATGGTCAGCAGGCTGTCGGGGGTTTTTCCGTGCTGTTCGCAGTAGTTCCAATAGGCCGCCAGATTGGCCGCCGTGGTATGCTCGGCATAGATTCCCTGCCGGGCCAGGGTGCTCCTGGCCTCCAGAATCCGCCCCTCCGGGACCGTGACCAGCTCCATTTGATACTTGTAAATGGCCTCCAGGATTTCCCGGCCCCGCATGGGAACGCCGATGGCGATACCCTCCGCCATGGTGGGCGTCGGGGTCACCGGAGCGGGCACCGGGCTGTGGGTTTTGACGGCCTCGGCAAAGGGGGCACACCGCTCCGACTGGATGGCGATGATTTTGGGCATCCGCTCGATGCAGCCGGAGGCCAGCAGATGCTCCAGGCCCTTGACCACCCCCAGGAACAGCGTACCATTGCCCAGCGGCAGGAACAAATGCGCCGGAATCCGGCCCAGCTGCTCGTAGACCTCGTAGATGTAGGTCTTGGTGCCCTCATAAAAGAAGGGATTATAGACGTGGTTGGCGTAGTATTTGCCCTCCCGCTCCACCTGAGCGCGGCAGACGTCGGCGCAGTGGTCCCGGGAGCCGGGCACCACATGGGCCGTGGCGCCGTGGGCCTGGATCATGGCGATTTTACCGGGGGAGGTGCCCTCAGGCACATAGATGTCGCATTGGATGCCGCTGCGGCCGCAGTAGGCGGCCACGCTGTTGCCGGCGTTGCCGCTGCTGTCCTGCACCACGCTGTCCACGCCGATGGCCTTGCAGTGGGCCACCAGTATTGCAGCGCCCCGGTCCTTATAGGACAAGGTGGGCATAAAATAGTCCATCTTCAGCAGCACGTCTTCATCCAGCCGGACCAGGGGCGTCATGCCCTCTCCCAGGGTGACGTCCCGCCAACTGTCATCGGCCAGGGCCATATACCGGCGGTAGCGGAACATGCCCCAGACAGAGCGGTCGATTTTCTGCAGATCAAATTTCGGCGGCTGCCAATCCAGCTTCCAAAGGCCGCCGCAGGCGCACTTCGGCGCCCGGGTGGTCACCGGGGCAGTTTGCCCGCAGACAGAGCAGACAAAGTTCATGGCAGGCCCTCCGGTCACGGCTGGCCGCAGTCGGGCTCGCCGTCGCCGTCCAGATCGCAGTCGGGGCCGTGGCCGGGATGGGGCGGCATAGGGTTGCCGGAGCCGTAGATCTCCCGGCCCTTGACGCCGGTCTCCGTGCGCTTACGCTCCACCAGATCACTGAGGAAGCGGCGCACCTGCTCCGGCTTTTTGATGTTTTTCAGTTCCAGGACGCCGGAGCTCTTGTCGCTGCAGAACAGCACCACGGTTCCCACGCCCAGGATCCGCTGGCCCAGGGTCTGGCTGCTTTTGATGTCCATGATGCGGTACAGAAGCAGCTCGTCGGTCTCGGTTTTCAGCAGGCCCTGCTTGACATAGAGCCGGTTTTCATCCACCCGGTATTTGGTGAAGGTCAGGGGCATCCCCAGCCAGCGCTTGGTGTCCGCCCAGAGGGTCTCATCCTCGGGCAGGTTGTTGAGAACGGTATTCTTCGCCATTTCGCTCCGCCTTTCTGTTCCTCCGTTATTTTAAAATACCCTCGTGCACCGCCGCCTTCAGCACGGCAATCTGCGTTTTCGCATCGGGAATCTCCCCGGCCAGAACCCGGCGCACCAACTCCGTCAGGGGAATCAGCTCCACGTCCAGGAATTCATCGTCATCCAGATGCCGCCGCCCCCGCTCCAGGCCCTTGGCCAGATACATCCAGATGGTCTCGTCACAATAGGCGCAGGCCGGGTAGAATTTACCCAGGGGAATCAGCTCCCTGGCGTGATAGCCTGTCTCCTCCTCCAGCTCCCGGCGGACGGCGGCCTCATGGTCCTCTGTCTTGCTGTTCAGCTTGCCGGCCGGAATCTCCAGCAGTACCTCATCCATGGGATAGCGGAACTGCCGCTCCATGACGGCGCAGCCGTCGTCGGTAATGGGGATGACGCACACGGCGCCCACATGGCGGATCAGCTCCCGCTCCGCCGGCTTTCCGTCGGGCAGGGCGATGTCGTCCCGGTACAGGTGCAGGATATTTCCGTCAAAAATCAGCTCTGACGCTGTTTGGCGCTCTCTCAGTTTTTCATCGGACATGGATATCAGCCTCCGTTTCTCCACATATCATAAGCCTTTTTCCCCGTTCGCGCAACCAGGAATTTTTTCCCTGTACATGCCGGAAAACAAGTGTTATAATATGTTAGAAAAAAACCCGCAAATAAAGGATGAGGTGACGATATTATGGATGCAATGAAGGAATACCGCCGCTGGCTGGCCAACTGCCAGGGCCCCATGCTGGAAGAACTGCAGGCCCTGGAGGGCAATGAGGCGGAGATTCAGGCCCGTTTCGGCAGCCGGGCCAGCTTTGGTACCGCCGGAATCCGCTGCGTCATGGGCGTGGGAACCGCCCGGCTCAACGACCTGACCGTCCGGCAGACCGCCCGGGGCCTGGCCAAGTACCTGCTGGCCTCCGGCGAGAGCAAAACCTGCGCCATTGGCTATGACTGCCGCCACAACTCCCGCCGTTTCGCCGAGGTCTGCGCCGCAGCCCTGGCCGCCGAGGGCGTGCATGTCTATCTCTATGACCGGCTGTGCCCCACCCCCATGCTGTCCTTCGCCGTGCGCTATCTGAAAACCGGCGTGGGCATGGTGATCTCCGCCAGCCACAACACCAAGGAGTATAACGGCCTCAAGTGCTACGGCCCCGACGGCGGCCAGATGACCGAAATCCCCGCCGCCGCTGTCTCCGCCGCCATGGAGACGGTGGATCTGTTTGAGCCGGAGAAGGAATCCTACGAGTCCCTGCTGGAAAAGGGCATGATCGAGTACATCGCTCCCAGCGTCTGGGAGGCCTACTACGCCCGTATCTCCCAGGAGGCCATCGCTCCCGAAGCCGTGAAGCAGGCGGGCCTGAAGGTGGTCTACTCCCCCCTGTGCGGCGCCGGCGGCGAACCCGTCAGCGAGATTCTCACCCGTCTGGGCGCGGAATTCCACATTCCTGCCTCCCAGAAGAATCCCTCCGGCGAATTTGAAACCTGCCCCAATCCCAACCCCGAGAATGACACGGCGTTCAACGAGGCCTACGCCCTGGCCCGGCAGGTCCAGCCCGACCTGGTCATGGCCACAGACCCGGATTCCGACCGCATCGCCGTGGCCACCCCCGCCGGAGACGGCTTCCGCAAGTTCTCCGGCAACGAGATGGGCTGCCTGCTGCTGGACTACATCCTCTCCGCTCTGCAGAAGGCCGGCAAGCTGCCTGCCCACCCCGTGGCTGTCAAAAGCATCGTCTCCACACCCCTGGCCGACCGGGTGGCCAGCGCCTACGGCGTCACCGTCCGCACAGTGCTGACGGGCTTCAAGTACATCGGCGGCGTGATCCTGGAGCTGGAGCAGGCCGGTCATCCCCAGGACTTCGTCCTGGGCTTTGAGGAGAGCTGCGGCTACCTGAAGGGCGACTACGCCCGGGACAAGGACGCCGTGGTGGCCGCCATGCTCATTGCCGAAATGGCCGCCACCTACAAGCTCCAGGGCAAGACGCTGGGGGACGTCATGGATGCGCTGTACGCCAAGTACGGCTACTATGTGGCGGGCCTGAAGAACATCGTCTTTACCTCTGACGCCCAGAAGGCCGCCTGCATGGCCCTGCTGGACCAGTTCCGGGCCGAACCTCCCAAGGAGATGGGCGGCTTCGCCGTCACCGCCGTGGCCGATTTCAAGGCCGGCGTCATCAAGGACGCCGCCACCGGCGAGACCCAGCCCACCAACCTGCCCTCGGAGAACATGGTCATGCTGAGCCTGGGCGACAAGGGCCGCATCATCCTGCGCCCCTCCGGCACGGAGCCCAAGATCAAATTCTACTACACCGCCGTGTCCGACTCCATGGAACACGCCAACGCCATGCTGGCCCGGATGGACAAAGCCATGTCCGCCCTGGTGTAAGCCATCCTTCCAGCAAAAAGCCTGCCGCAGAACATGTGTTCTGCGGCAGGCTCAGCGTGTCGAAAAAGTCTTTTCGCCCCGCTGCTCAGTTGCGGAAGCTTTTTTCATAGTTTTTCGACAGCCTGAGGCCGCGCAGGAACTCCTGCGCGGCCTTTGATCTGCTTGGATTGGATTACTTCTTCAGAGCAGCGGCCTTCTTGGCGCAGGCGGCGATGCCCTCGGCGGTGATGCCGTAGGCCTCCAGCACCAGGGGCGCCTTGCCGGAGCGGCCGAACTCGTCGTTGACGCCGTGACGGATCACCGGCACGGGGCAGACCTCGGAAAGGTACTCGCACACGGCGGAGCCCAGACCGCCCAGAACGTTGGCTTCCTCCGTGGTGACAATGGCGCCGGTCTCTTGGGCGGCCTTCAGCACCAACTCGGTGTCCAGGGGCTTGATGGTGTGCATGTCGATAACCCGGGCGGAAATGCCCTCGGCCTTCAGCAGCTCCGCGGCCTTCAGGGCCATCTGGACGTTCATGCCCACGGCGATGATGGTCACGTCGGTGCCGTCAACCAGGGTGACGCCCTTGCCCAGCTCAAACTTGTAGCCGGGGATGGTGTCGGTGACGGTTTCCACCGCCAGGCGGCCCAGACGCATGTAGGCGGGGCCTTCATAGTTCAGCAGAGCCTCCGTGGCCAGGCGCATCTCGTTGCCGTCGCAGGGGCACAGAACCGTCATGCCGGGGATGGCCCGCATGATGGCGAAATCCTCGATGCACTGGTGGGTGGCGCCGTCCTCACCCACGGACAGGCCGCCGTGGGAGCCGACCACCTTGACGTTCAGGCTGGGGTAGCAGATAGAGTTGCGCACCTGCTCCCAGGAACGGCCGGCGGCGAACATGGCGAAGGTGTTGATGAAGGGCTTGAAGCCGCAGGTGGACATGCCAGCGGCCACGCCGGTCATGTTGGCCTCGGCGATGCCCATGTCAAAAAAGCGGTCGGGATAGGCCTTGGCGAAACCCTTGGTCATGGTGGCGCCGGCCAGGTCGGCATCAAAAACCACCAGCTCGGGGTACTTGTCCGCCAGCTCTACCAGCGCATTGCCGTAAGCGGCGCGCGTTGCAATCTTTTCACCCATGGTTTAACCCTCCAGTTCCTTGATGATGGCTTCCAGCTCGGCCTTGGCCTGGGCGAACTGCTCGTCGTTGGGGGCCTTGCCGTGCCAGCCGGCGTCGTTCTCCATGAAGGAGACGCCCTTGCCCTTGACAGTCTGGGCCAGGATCATGGTGGGCTGGCCCTTGGTGGCGGCAGCCTCGGCATAGGCGGCGTCGATGGCGTCATAGTCATGGCCGTCGATCTTGATCACATGCCAGCCAAAGGCCTCCAGCTTCTTGTCCAGGGGCTCGGTGGGCATGACTTCCCAGGTGTGGCCGTCAATCTGCAGGCCGTTGACGTCGATGCAGGCGCACAGGTTGTCCAGCTTATACTTGGCAGCGGACATAAAGGCCTCCCAGCACTGGCCCTCGTCGATTTCGCCGTCGCCCAGGATGGCGTAAACCCGGTAGTCCTGCTTTTTGACCTTTCCGGCCAGGGCCATGCCCACGGCCACGGAGATGCCCTGCCCCAGGGAGCCGGTGGACATATCCACGCCCTTGACATGCTTCATTTCCACATGGCCGGACATATGTCCATCCACCCGGCGGAACATCTTCAGCTCCTCCACGGGGAAGAAGCCCTTCAGTGCCAGCACCGGATACAGAGCGGGAGAGCAGTGGCCCTTGGACATGACGAAGCGGTCGCGGTCGGCCTTACGGGGATCGTTGACATCCACATTCATCACATCAAAATACAGGGTGGTCAGCACGTCCAGACAGGACAGGGAGCCGCCGGGATGGCCGGAAGCCGCGTCATGCACCATCTGCACCGCCAGCAGCCGGGCCTTGGCAGCATTCAAAGCCAGGGTATTGCGTTTGGATTGATCCATAATATCCTTCCTTTGCTTGGTTTCTTGTTTGCTTATGTTCATTCTGCCTTTATCATACTCGATATTAGGCACTTTTTCCAGTGTTATTTCACGTTTTGACAATAAATTTTGCCGGCGGGGTACACATCAGCGGGCGGCTTTAATTTTTCAGGCTCTGCATGGGGGCCGGAATCCGTCCGCCCCGGGCCACAAAGGCCTCGGCACTCTGGGGGTGCACCGGCATCACCGGCGCTTCACCCAGCAGACCGCCGAATTCCACCATGTCCCCCACCTGCTTGCCCACGGCGGGAATCAGGCGCACGGCGGTGGTCTTGGAGTTGACCATGCCGATCGCAGCCTCGTCGGCGATGATGGCGGAGAGGGTGGCGGCGGGGGTATCGCCGGGGACGGCGATCATATCCAGGCCCACGGAGCATACACAGGTCATGGCCTCCAGCTTGTCCAGAGTCAGGACGCCGGAGGAGGCCGCGGCGATCATGCCCTCATCCTCGGACACGGGGATAAAGGCGCCGGACAGGCCGCCCACGCTGGACGACGCCATGACGCCGCCCTTCTTCACCGCGTCGTTGAGCAGGGCCAGGGCCGCCGTGGTGCCGTGGCCGCCGCAGGTTTCCAGGCCCATGGCCTCGAGAATCCGGGCCACGGAATCGCCCACCGCCGGAGTGGGCGCCAGGGACAGGTCCACCACGCCGAAGGGCACGTTGAGCCGCTTGGAGGCCTCCTGGGCCACCAGCTGGCCCATGCGGGTAATGTGGAAGGCGGTTTTTTTGATGGTCTCCGCCACCACGTCCAAAGGCTGTCCCTTGCAGGCCTGCAGGGCATGGTAGACCACACCGGGGCCGGAGACGCCCACATTGATGACGGTTTCCGGCTCGCCCACACCGTGGAAGGCGCCGGCCATGAAGGGATTGTCCTCCACGGCGTTGCAGAACACCACCAGCTTGGCGCAGCCCATACCCCCGCGGTCGGCGGTCAGGGCGGCGGTCTGCTTGATGACCTCGCCCATGCGCTTCACGGCGTCCATGTTGATGCCGGCCTTGGTGGAGCCCACATTGACGCTGGAGCAGACGATGTCTGTGGTGGCCAGGGCCTCAGGAATGGAGGCGATAAGCCGCCGGTCGCCGGAGGTCATGCCCTTCTGCACCAGGGCGGAGAAGCCGCCGATGAAGTCCACGCCGCACTCCTTGCCGGCCCGGTCCATGGCCACGGCAAAGGGCGCAAAGTCCTCCGTCTGGCAGGCACCGGCCACCAGGGCCATGGGCGTTACGGAAATCCGCTTGTTGACGATGGGGATGCCCAGCTCTTTTTCAATCCGCCGGCCCGTGGGCACCAGATTCTGGGCGCAGCGGCAGATTTTGTCGTAGATTTTGTTGGCGCAGTCCCGGGGATTGGGGTCGGCACAGTCCAGCAGCGTGATGCCCATGGTGATGGTCCGGATATCCAGATGCTGCTGGGCGATCATGTCGATGGTCTGCATGATGTCGGAATGACTGAGAAGCATGGGGCACCTCCGTCAAATCCGGTGCATGGCCTGGAAGATATCCTCCCGCTGGATGCGGATGGACAGGCCCATTTCGAGCTCCTTCTGGTGCAGCGCCTCGGCGATCTCATCCAGGGTCTTGTTGGCATAGCCGGTGTCCACCAGCATGATCATGGTGAAAAAGTCCCGCATAACCGTCTGGCTGATGTCCACAATATTGATCTGCAGGGCGGCCAGGGTGGTGCAGATTTCGCCGATGATGCCCACCCGGTCCATGCCCACTACGGTGACAATGGCTTTCATTGGGTTTCCTCCTCCAGTCCGAACATGACCCGGCAGAGGGTTCTGCCGCAGCCGGTTTTGAAAATCCGCTTCAAAGCCCCCCGGCGGGGGGCCTGCTGGGTTTCATTCTCAAAGAGATTCACCAGAAAATCCGCCTCCACCAGGATCTGATAGTCCATGCCGTCAATTCCCGTATAGGTGTGGTGGTGGCCCACCAGGAAACACACCCGGTCCGTCACGTCGGCGGGGAACTCCAGACTGTCCAGCATCTCCCGGGCCGGGGCAGGCCCCAGGGCCTCCTGATAGGGGCCGGCACAGGAGCCATAGGCGGCTTCCGCCGGCTTGATGCCGATGTCGTGAACCAGAGCGGCAGCCTCCAGAGTCAGCTGGGTCCGGTCGTCCAGACCCTCCGCCAGACCGATGCGCCGGGCAAAGCTGTGGACCTTGACAAAGTGCTGAATGCGGGCCGGATCCCCGGCATAATAAGCGACCATCCGGTCATAGAGGGCTGTCAGCCGCTCCATCAGTAGGCCACCTTTTCGGCCAGCCAGGCCTTCAGCTCACTGATGGGCACGCGGACCTGCTCCATGGTGTCGCGGTCGCGGACGGTAACGGCGTTGTCGGCGGGGGTGTTCTCGTCGCCCACGGTCTGGAAGTCCACGGTGATGCAGTAGGGGGTGCCGATTTCATCCTCGCGGCGGTAGCGCTTGCCGATGGAGCCGGCTTCGTCGTAGTCCACCATGAAGTCCTTCAGCAGCATCTGGTAGACCTCCATGGCTTTGGGCGCCAGCTTTTTGCTCAGGGGCAGCACAGCGGCCTTGAAGGGCGCCAGGGCGGGATGGAAGTGCATGACCACGCGGACGTCGTCCTTGCCGTTCTTGTCCTGGCCCACCACTTCCTCGTCGTAGGCGTCACACAGGACGGCCAGCACGGAGCGCTCCACGCCCAGGGACGGCTCGATGACATAGGGAATATAGTGTTCGTTCTTCTCCTGGTCGAAGTAGGTCAGGTCCTTGCCGGAGGTGTTCTGGTGCTGGGTCAGGTCGTAGTCCGTGCGGTCGGCCACGCCCCACAGCTCGCCCCAGCCGAAGGGGAACAGGAATTCAAAGTCCGTGGTGGCCTTGGAGTAGAAGCACAGCTCCTCGGGGTCATGGTCCCGCAGCCGCAGGTTCTCGTCCTTCAGGCCGATGCCCAGGAGCCACTGGTGGCAGAAATTCCGCCAGTACTGGAACCACTCCAGGTCGGTGCCGGGCTGGCAGAAGAACTCCAGCTCCATCTGCTCGAACTCCCGGACGCGGAAGATGAAGTTGCCGGGGGTGATCTCGTTGCGGAAGCTCTTGCCGATCTGGCCGATGCCGAAAGGCAGCTTCCGGCGGGTGGTGCGCTGGACGTTGGCGAAGTTGACAAAGATGCCCTGGGCCGTCTCGGGCCGCAGGTAGACCGTGTTCTTGGCGTCCTCGGTGACGCCCTGGAAGGTCTTGAACATCAGATTGAACTGACGGATGTCGGTGAAGTTATGCTTGCCGCAGGTGGGGCAGGGAATGTTGTGGTCCTCCACAAAGGCCTTCATCTCCGCCTGGGAGAAGGCGTCGATGGGCTTGGGCAGCTCCAGGCCCTGGGCTTCGCAGAAGTCCTCGATGAGCTTGTCAGCCCGGAAGCGCTCCTTGCACTCCTTGCAGTCCATCAGGGGATCGGAAAAACCAGCCAGATGGCCGGAGGCCACCCAGGTCTGGGGGTTCATCAAAATGGCGGCGTCCAGGCCCACGTTGTAGGGGTTCTCCTGCACGAATTTCTTCCACCAGGCCCGTTTGATATTATTCTTCAGCTCCGCACCCAGAGGGCCGTAGTCCCAGGTGTTGGCCAGGCCGCCGTAGATCTCGGAGCCTGCAAAGACAAAGCCGCGGCCCTTGCACAGGGCGACGATCTTGTCCATGGTTTTCTCGGTGTTTTTCATCATCGGTGTTGTTCCTCCTGAAGTCGGCCCGGCTGGCTGCGGGGCCGTAATTTGGCATTCTTTATTATATTCCATAGGCCGTCAAAGTCAAGCAAGCTGTTGAAAAAGCGCCAAACTATGGTATAATTATTCCCATCAAACAAAACTGAGAAAGGATATTCCATGCGAACCATTGGCAGACTCATTCTTTCGGCCGTGGTGCTGCTGCTCACCGGGCTTCTGGCGGCGGTGGCCATCTATCTGCCGGATTTCTTCTTCGGCTTCTACACCAATTTCTCCAAGCAGGTTCTCAACACCCTGGCCGGCATTACCGGCGTTTTCCCCTTTGCCGTCTGGGAGATCCTGGTGGTGCTGCTGGTGCTGCTGGCCCTGTATTTTCTCATCCACAACCGGAAGTTCCTCAGCTGGCTGTCCGGCGTGGCCCTGCTGATCTGCGTGCTGTTCTTTGCCTTTGTGGCCCTGTGGGGCCTGAACCATTTCGGGCCTTCCATCTCCGACCGGGTGGGGCTGACGGTGACCCAGTATTCCAAAGAGCAGTTGGCGGCCGCCGCGGGCTATATGGCCGACCAGGCCACCCTCTGGGCCGACCAGGTCCCCCGGGAGGCCGATGGCTCCATGACCACGGACTTTGACGCCTGGGCCAAGCAGGCCAACACGGGATATGACGTTCTGGCGCAGGAGAACGACTTTTTTGCCAGCTCCAAGGCGCCGGTCAAAAAGCTCCTGTCCGGGCGGCTGTTCAGCTATATGGGCTTTACCGGCATTTTCATCGCCTACACCGGCGAAAGCAACGTCAATCCCGAGACCTTCTCCGCGTCTTTGCCCTTTACCATGTGCCACGAGCTGGCCCACCGGCTGACCGTGGCGGCGGAGGACGAGGCCAATTTCTGCGCGTTTCTGGCCTGCCTGGAGAATCCGGATCCGGCCTTCCAGTACTCCGGCTGGTACTCCGCCTTTGTCTATACCTACAACGCCCTCTATGCCGCCGACCGGACCCTGGCCGCCCAGGTGTGGGAACGGGCCGGCGAAACCCTGCGCCAGGACTGCAGCCGGGCCAACGCCCACTATGACCAGTTCGAAGGGCAGGTCCAGGAGGTGGCCCAAAAGGCCAACGACACCTATTTAAAGGTATTCAAAGAGGAATCCGGCGTCCAGTCCTACGGCGAGGTGGCCGACCTGCTCATCGCCTGGTATCTGGCCTCCGCCGCGTGAGGACGGTATGTCTTTTTCCGGATATAGTCAACGACACGGAATGCCGGTTGGCATTCCGTGTCGTTTTGCTGCCGTCTGTCAGGATGCATCCGGCTCCAGGAACACCGAAGGGCGTTTCTGCGCCGTGGCCAGGCTGACCGCTATCAGGGCAATGGCACAGGCAATGGTCCCGGGCACTGCGGCGCCCAGGCCGAAAGGCTGTCCCAATAGCTTCCATCCCACGCAGACCACAAAGCCACTGACCATACCGGCTATGATACCCGCTTTCGTGGCTTTTTTCCAATAGAGCGCCGCAAAGGCCGGCAGGCCGGCAGCGGCGGCATAGAAGCTCCAGGCAAACATCAGAACATTATAAGCATTCTTGATATACAGCGCAATAACCAGGGCGCCCAGGGGCAGGATCACGGAGAACAGTCTCGACAGACGGATCTCGGTTTTATCCTTCATAGACGGGTGGAAGGTCTTGCCGATATCGTGGACGCAGGTCTGGACGGACACCAGGAGATAGCTGTCCGCCGTGGACATGATGACCGACAGCATTCCGGCCAGGGCCAGACCTGTCAGGCCAATGGGCAGCACCTTGATGGC
This sequence comes from uncultured Clostridia bacterium, assembly GCA_945864925.1. GTDB lineage: Bacteria > Bacillota > Clostridia > Oscillospirales > Oscillospiraceae > Avoscillospira. The sequence continues at coordinate 5,307 of CAMBCW010000029.1, read as the reverse complement.
CAAAGCCGGCACCACCGCATCGGTGGAACCGTACTGGGCCAAGACGCCGTCGCCCACAATCTGGTGGGCCACAACGCCCATGAAGAACACCAGGAGAATGGTGATGCCGTAGACCGCGGTCCCCAGGAACATACCCTCCTTGGCCGACTTGCTGTCCTTGGCCGCGAAGGCCCGCTGCCACATTTCCGCACCGGCCATGGTGAACACCAGATAGGTGACAATGTCCCCCAGGATGCTGCCGTTCATATAGGGCTTCACCAGGGCCGGATCCAGATTGGCCATGAAATTGGAGATGCCGCCCACTTTGATGAGGGACGCCCCGGGAATCAGAATATAGACGAACAGCAGCAGCATGTAGAACTGCAGCACGTCCGTGTAGACCACGCCGAACAGTCCCGAGGTGGCAGTATAGATCATAAATACCACCGTGGCAATCAGTGCGCCCACCTCATAGGACAGGCCGATATCGCCGCCCAGCATGTTGATAATGGTAGCGGCTGCTGTCACCTGGGACGCCACGGTGCCCATCATGGTGAAGGCCACCATGGCCGCCAGCAGGATTTTTGCCGTCTTTCCGAAACGCATCTCAAATAATTCGGGAATGGATGTGATATTATATTTCACGCCCAGTTTGGAGATGCGGCCGGAAATTCCCGAGAAAATGAACATGCCAAGCAAATACGGCACTGCCGTCAAGATCGCCTTGGTACCGCTGGAGTAGGCCACGCCTGCCCGCCCCATGAGGCCGCTGCCGCCAATGATGGTGGCGCAGACCGTGGCCATCAGCACCATGGGGCCGAAGGACCGGCCGGCAACATAATAGTCCTTGGAATTTTTAATGCGGCGGATCGCATAAACGCCGATGAACACCATGGCCAGAAGGTATATGCCAACTATAATAAGATCCCATACACTCAATTCACTGTGATTCAACAAAAGACCTCCTTCTTACATTCCGGCGTACATGGAGCCCGCTTGTTCCGTCTACCCCTCCCCTGCAGCACCATCCAAAACAGGACTGTTGAGGAAACGCTGTACAGTCTCCATGCTGTCCGGAGCGCCTACAAACACAATTTCATCGCCGCCATACAGCTCCGCATAGGGGCCGGGCGACAGGATGGTGTTTTTTCCCCGGCGGATCGCGACCACAGTGGCCCCTGTGGACTGCCAGAATCGCAAAGAGCCCAGGCTTTTGCCGATCTTATCGGAATCCGGAGACAGGCGCACCTCATAATTGGGCAGGCACCGGTCCGGCGGCAGCGGCGTTGCCCGGGCTTCGACCAGCTGCTCCGCCACGGCAAACATGCGCTTGCCCAGGCCGGCATACTGCTCCAGCAGCTCCCGCAGCTCCTCCCGCAGGCACTGCTGCTCCCGGCGGTCCGTCATACTCTGGACATAACGCCTGGCGTTGTCTGCGGACAGGATAAAAATCCCCCGCTTGTCCTGCACCTCCACCACCTTCATGTCCGCCAGCAGCCGCACTGCCTTGCGCACGGTCTCCGGCGACACGCTGTACTCCGACGAAAGCAGGGACCGGCCGGAAATCCGCTGTCCCTCCTCCAACGCCCCGTCTGCAATTCTCGATGCCAGATCCACTGCGATCCGCATATATTGGGGGAGCGGTTCGTTTTCCATTGCATCACGTCCTTTCAGGAACTTGTAATTCCATTATAAACTAACAACTTAATTTAGTCAATAAAATTGTTAGTTATGCCCGGCCTTGCGTCTGATCCGGAGAAGAAAAGTATTGACAGCTTGACATCTTTTTTGTTATAATACATTTTGCGTATCCGTGGGGATATGCCTTGCGTCAATCGCTGCAGCGGGTTTCCGCTGTCGAGCATAAATTTACAGGAGGTGTACACAATGCTGCGTACCTATCAGCCCAAGAAGCGCCACAGATCCAAGGTGCATGGTTTCCGTCAGAGAATGGCCACCAAGAATGGCCGCAAGGTTCTGGCCCGCCGCCGTGCCAAGGGCAGAGCAAAGCTGTCCGCCTGAGTCAGGGGACTGCGTATACCGCCAATCCTATAGATTCTTAACGGGGTGAATAGAATTAATTCTGTTCGCCCCGTCTGCTTCATCCGGCATTTTCATTCGGGAGGGTTCCCCGTGGAGTTTTCCAAGTCCCTGAAGCTCAACCACCTGTTCCGCCGGCTCTACCAGAAGGGCCGCTCCGCCGCCAACTCCTATCTGGTCGTCTACTGCAGGAAAAACAACCTGTCAGAAAACCGCATCGGCCTGACCGTCAGCGCCAAGCTGGGCCACGCCGTGGTGCGCAACCGGATCCGCCGGCAGCTGCGGGAGATCTACCGTCTCCATGAGGCGCAGTTTCTCCCCGGCTGGGACATCGTGGTGGTGGCCCGGTCCCGGGCCGTGGACGCGCCCTATCAGAAGCTGGAACGCGCCTATCTGTCCCTGGCGGACAAGCTGGGTCTGCTCCGCAGCGCAGAAGAGCCGGCGTCCCAGGCTCCCCGCGTGGAAAAGCCTTGATATGCGCTTCTGCGGCAGGAAGGAACTGCAATGAAAGCCATTCTTTTGAAGCTCATCCGATTCTATCAGCAGGCCATCTCCCCCTTTTTCCCGGCCCGGTGCAGGTACATTCCCACCTGCTCCCAATATGCCCTGGAAGCCATCACCAAGTATGGCGCGGCAAAGGGCGGCTGGCTGGCCCTGCGGCGGTTTTTGCGCTGCCATCCCTTCTCCAAGCACGACATGTTTGACCCTGTGCCCTAAAACTCCCCAGTATTGGAGGAAGCAACAACCATGAATTTCAGCGATATCATCCGAGTCCCCTTCGGCTACCTGCTGGACTGGCTGTATCAGTTCACCACCAACTATGGTCTGGCGCTGATTCTCTTCTCCCTCATTGTCAAACTGGTGCTGCTGCCCCTGAATGCCAAGAGCAAGAAGAGCATGCTCAAAATGTCCCGGGTCGCCCCCCTGGCCAAGGCCCTGGAGGCCAAGTATGCCGACGACAAGACAAAGTATCAGCAGGAACTCATGAATCTCTACAAGGAGGAGGGCGTTTCCACCACGGGCGGCTGCCTGTGGAGCTTCATCCCCCTGCTGATTCTGCTGCCGCTGTACTATGTCATCCGTGAACCCATCACCTATATGATGCACATCCCGGCAGAGATTGCATCTCAGATTGTGGAAGTCGTCAGCGCCCATGTGGAGCTGACCGGCAATGCCTACTTCCATCAGTTGGCCGCCGCCGGCCATATCGGCACCTATATGAATGAGATTCTGGCGGCCATTCCCTCCCTGTCGGCCAGCCAGCTGCAGATCATCGACTTCTCCTTCCTGGGCATCGACCTGGCCGGCATTCCCGGTTGGAGATTCTGGACCTTCACCGACTGGAACGCCTGGGGCCAATTCCTGCTGCCTGTGCTGTCCGGCGGCTCCAACCTGCTGAGCATGTGGATCAGCCAGAAGATGAACGGCTCCGTGGCCACCGACGACAAGGGCGAAAAGGACGAGGCTGCCGCCAAGGCCAACCAGTCCATGAACATGATGATGTACATGATGCCCTTGGTCTCCGTCTGGATTGGCTTCACCATGCCCGCCGCTGTGACGGTCTACTGGATTGCCCAGGCTGTGTTCGGCCTGATCATCGATTATTTCCTGACCATCCACTACCGCAAAGTTTATGCGGCGGAGGATGAAGTGCGCCGGGAAAAGGCCGCCAAGCTGGCTGCGGAAGCCGCCGAAAAGGAACGGCTGCGGGCCGAGCGCCGGGCCGCCAACCCCGACGGCATCGTGGAAAACACCAGCAAGAAGAAGATGGAACGCAAAGAGCGGGAAGAAAAAGAGGCCGCTGCCAAGCGTTATGCCGCCGAAAAGGCCGGCATTGATCCCGACGCCCCCAAGGAAGTCGATCCCGAAAAATGCCCCTCCGGCATTCCGGAACGCCCCTACTGCAAGGGCAGAAATTACGATCCCGACCGATATCATAAATAGGAGTTTGGAAATGGAAAAATTCATTACCGCCACTGGAAAAACCATTGACCTGGCCATTGAAGCAGCTCTCCAGCAGCTGAAGATGGATCGGGACAGTGTTTCTGTGGAAGTGCTGGAAAATCCCAAGTCCGGGTTCCTGGGGTTTGGCGCCTGCCCCGCCAAGGTCAAGGTGACCTATGAGGTCCCCGATGAGGAGGTCAAGCCCGCCCCCGCCCTGTCCTCCGCGTCCCGCAGCAAGCCCAAAAAACAGGAAGCCCGTCCGGAGCCTCTGAAGCCCCTGAATCCCATCAACCCCAAGCCGGCTCAGGCCCCCGCCGCGGAAGCTCCCCGGCCCGAGCGCCGTCCGGAGCCCAAGCCCCGGCAGGAAAAGCCCCGCCAGGAGAAGCCCCGCCAGGAAAAGAAGCCCGCTCCCAAGCCCGCGGTCAAGGAATACGCCCCTGCCGCCGAGGGCTCCATGGAGCAGCGGATTGAGGTCTTTATCAAAGGCCTGCTGGAGCATATGGGTTCTGACGCCGTACCCCACGCCTGGAAGGCGGAGGACGACACCTATCAGGTGGATCTGGTGGGAGAGGATCTGGGTATGCTCATTGGCCGCCGGGGTGAAACTCTGGACGCCATCCAGCATCTGACCAACTACACCATCAACCGCGACAGCAACAAGCGCTCCCGCATCAATGTGGATGCGGAGAACTACCGGCTGAAGCGGGAGGAAAGCCTGCGCCGCCTGGCCGTCAAGGTCGCCGGCAAGGTGGTCAAATACCGGCGGAATATCACCCTGGAGCCCATGAACGCCTACGAGCGCCATGTGATCCACGCAACGCTCCAGGATGTACCCGACGTCACCACCTACTCCACCGGCACGGAGCCCAACCGCCGTGTGGTGGTCAGCTACAGCAAATATCCCCAGAGCGAAGAAGATTAAGCCAACGCCTCCCCGGATCCAGGGGAGGCGTTTTTTCAGGGCTGTCTTGGGGTGGAGCGTTGAATTGGCAGTACGTTTCTCATCGCACTGCCCATCGGGCGACCATAGGTCGCCCCTACGGAGGTAGGGCGCGGTGGCCAGGGGGCTGGCCGTCCTGCGGTGCGAAGCACATTTCAAATCCGTCCGCGAAGCGGACTCCTCAATTTTCATTTTTCATTTTTCATTCTTCATCCTTCATTTTCTCACCCAAAGCCCATCAAAAAAGCCTCCCCGTTTGCGGCGGTGACGTAAGAAAACATTTATGGGAAAGTCGGTGTAGTGTTATGCTACACCGGCTTTTTCAGTTTTTTGGACTGCTTGGGATTGCTCCCTTGCTTCCTCAAAATCAAATGCACCAATGAAATTGTAAACGATCTGGATGT
>CAMBCW010000028.1 GCA_945864925.1 uncultured Clostridia bacterium | reverse complement strand
GAAAACTCCGAAACATAGAAAACCTGTGGTACGTTGCCAAAAATGAAAAGGTGCAGCACCCAATAGAGCGTTCCCATGGAAATGCAGACAAAAAACAGAGCGAGGATCAGGAACCGGCGGTCTTTGTGCCGGAGCGACGCCGCAATCGCCGCCAGCGCCGCAAAAAACAGCACGGCAACCTGAAAACAGTTGTCAATCAGTTCAAAGTTCATCGTCCAATTTCTCCTGCCGCTTTCTCTCATTTCTCCGGTGCAGGCGGTACAAAAGCACCGTCACGCATACGCCAAGCAGAAAGGCCATAATCCCCATCAGGATAAAGCCCAATGCTGCGTGGCTTCCAACAAGGCTTGCCGCGCCGGAAGCGTGGTGTACGTCTCCGCCGGGAATACCCACCGCCAATCCGGGCAGAAACAAGCCAGTCCCAACGATGAGGATCAGGCAGGCCGCGATGCAGATCAGATCCAATGCGCGCTGCTTCCTCTTTTGCCGTTCCCTTTTGATTTCCGCCGACCGCTTCTGAATCAATCGGGTGCGTTCTTCATCCGTCCGCATAGGTAAATCCCTCCTGTTCCAGGATCGCCTTCAGGCTTTGCTTCCCACGGTAGACCAGCTTTGTGATCTGCCCCTCGCTTTGATTCATAACCATTGCCGCATTGCGGTAGCTCATTTCCTCAAAGTAGACCAGGTAAAGGGCTTCCCGGTATTCCGCCTTCAATTTTTCAAGGGCGTCATAGAGCTGGCGGCTGCGCTCGCTGCGGGAAAGCTCCGTGTCAGCCAGCACGTCGCTCTGCGGCTCAAAGTCCAATTCCTCAAAGCGCAGAAAGCTGAGTCTGTGCTTTTTCCTGTGGCGCAAGGCGAGATTTCGCGCCGTTTTATACAGATACGCCTGAAACGCTCCCGCGCCTGTGATCGGACGCTCTTTTGCAAAAATCTGTGAAAATGCTTCGATCATCAAGTCCTCGGCTTCGTGCATATCTTTGAGATAGCCATTTATGTACAGCGTCAATGAGTCGCCATATTTTTCAACCAGCAGCTCGGCGGCATTTTGCTCTCCGTCAAGATACCGCCGATATGCGGCTTCGTCTGAAACCATATCTGCCGCCTTCCTTCCTGTTTTTTGTGCACGGATCAGAGGGCTTTCCCCTATCCGCCGGAAGCACCCAGGCACCTGGAGAATGTGCCTTTCGGCATATGTTGGTCAGCACGCCCCCGTATGGAGGGGCAGTCCTGAATCCTGTTCATGCCGCGCCTTTATGAAATTATTATATACGAATATCCGAAACTTCGCAAGCGCGGGCAGTGCGCCACGAAGGCGAGCAGCGCGCATGAAGTTTTCTGCGCATGTGAGCCGTTCAGGGCCGCTCCATCGGAGACGGCTCATGGGCGATTTTGCTATGCAAAAGTATAGCAAAAAGGGCACTTCCTCTTGTCAGAGGAAATGTCCTTTTCGGGGCCAGTATGCGCCGGCTGTTTGATGATTCTTGCAGTAAAATCTCTTGTTATGCCCAGGGGTCGTCCTGCACGGGGATGCGGATGCCGGAGAGCACGCTGGAGTATTCCCAGAGATACCAGCTGCTGCCCTTCTGCCGCAGCTTCATGGGGCGGGGCGAATCAGCGCCCGCGGTCTTCAGGTATACACGCAGATAACCCGGTTCCACATCCTGCGGTCTCGGGTCGGGCAGCACCTGCAGCGTATAAGGGCGCGACGGCGTGTAGCCGTTCTGCGGCGTCGCGCCGTTGAAGTAGGCCAGGGGCAGATAAGCCTTGCCCCGCAGGCGGTCCCGGAGGAACTGCGTGTCATAGCCTGTCATGGGCCGGGGGCCCCGCAGTACGTTCATGGCCTCCGCCCCTGCATTCGCGTCGCGTGTATACAACTGCAGCGCGGCAAGAAACAGCGCGCAGGTCATCTCCGGCCGGGACAGGTCGGCGGCAGAAAATTCCGCAGCCGTTTGCGGCAAGTCGTTCAGAATGATTTGCATTGACGTTCTCCTTTCTTAACCTACGGTATCAGAAAATGGATAGAGGATCGCGTAATAATAGTCCAAAGCGGCAGAGGCACCGATGCGGGCGATGACGGCAAGCTCTCCATATTCTGTCACCACAACAGGCATATCGAGGTTTACGGCCTCGTCAGAGATCGTCCACGCCAGTTTTTCATCATAGCCCATCTCCTGCCGCTGCTCCTGCGTCATGAAACCGTTGTCTGCCTGAAAATACGCCTCCGCCGCAGCGCGAACCGCCGCGAGGAAATCGCTTTCGGAGATCCCCAGGCGTTTCAGCAGGGCTTTTGTATCGAGCTGCATATCCCGCCCGCGGTCGTAGCAGAATACGGCGCAGTCGGGCAGCTCGTAGTAGGAATCGGTCCAGAGAATCAGCTGTTCCAGGCCGTCGAAGGCAGCATAGTGATATTCGATCAGGTGCGTGACCGGCGGTTCATTCCGCCGGATCCGATCCAGCTCCGCTTCCGCCTGCGTCTCAAAGCGGTCGCAGATGTCGCTGTTGAGCTGATCCAGCGTGGTCGAGGCCTCGTTAAAGAAGCAGGGAATGCGGTAACTGTAATACATCTCATAGCCATCGGAGGCGGTCACCGTGCCGGAAGCATTCATCGGCTCGTAATAAACACATGTCAATTGCTCCAAGGTAAAACCGGTGCTCCATTCTCCTGCGGCGGGCCAGAAGAACATCCCGTAGTTCAAATATAGGTCGGGTTGCTCCGTTGTATCCATGAGGAACAATCCGCCGCCTTCTGCCGAATAGGCCAGCAGCAATTCATACGGCACCGTCTCATCGCCGATTCGCTCGGCCTGCACGGCCAGACAGTCAGCGTCGCTGTCCAGCACCCACGCGCCCTCCAGAACCTCGATGGGCCGGTGCTGTTCTTTGCAGACGTAGGAGAAAGAACCGTTCTCCCCGAGACGCAGGCAAGCCGCTGTGAACCCGTCGTTGTATTCCCATTGGCCCGCCAGTTCCGTAGCGGGCTGTCCCGAGACACGATTGCGCAGACGGGCCATCTGGCTGTCAAAGGATGTCTGAACGCAGGGCAGGGACTCGTCGCGCCGATATTCGGACGTGCTCCCCTTTTCCTGTACACAAACGCCCTCCTCGGTGAGAACGACGGTGCAAGGGGTGGCCGTGTTCCAATAGGCGGGGGTTCCTTCCATGATGTTAAAGCCCTGATACGCGCCGCAAACATGTTCCAGTTCTCCGTCCTCAAAAATGTCCGGGTCGGGCCAGAATTCTTCCACCCATGTACCATACAGGACGCCGTCTGACAGGTAGCTGTATTCCAGCAGCAGAACGTCGCTGTAGACGTGGATCTGCAGCACGATCGGATCTTCGCTCCAAGACGTGTCGGAGACATAAACGCCCGCATAATGGCTGTAATCGCGATCGACCGGCGCACCCTCGATGGGTTCGGCAATCTTGCCGCCGGAGGGCTGCTTGCTGGAGGTGCTGCCCGGCTGGTGCTCCTTTTCAGGCGCGGCCGGCGCTTCCGGCTCCGCCGGGTCTGTGGAAACGGCGGTGTCTTTTCCCAGCTTGTCCTGCAAGGCCGGGCCGGATTCGCGGCTGCCGCAGGCTGCCAGGCTCAACAGCAGAATCAGGACCAGGGCCAGGGCTGTCAATCGTTTCATGTGTGCTCCTCCTGACGCCATGGCGGCGCAGGATTGCGCCGCCATGGGGGTGGTGATGATTGCTTTTGATGCTTATGGGCTTCCCTCGGCAGACCGGGAAATTGGGAGTTGCAGAGCAGCTGCGGTTTGCAGAAAGCCAATGCCTCCCCTGTGCAAGGGGAGGTGGCCCGCAGGGCCGGAGGGGTTGTGTGCAGGCAATCGGTTCCAGCAACGACCCCTCAGTCACGGCTTGCGCCGTGACAGCTCCCCTTACGCAGGGGAGCCTTGGGCGCTCCCGCGCCAGTGTATCACATCGTCATAATCCCAATTTATGCTGCTGCAGATTGGCTGGGCAAAGTCGATGCGCACGTTACTTTTTAAACGGCAGGAAGGGAATCATCAGCTGTGCCAGGTGGGCTACGGTCATGGTCTGCAGATAGACCCGGCCGGGACCGGTGACGACGGTGTCAACGAGGCCCTCGCCGCCCAGCAGCATGTTCTTCACGCCTTTGACCATCTGCACGTCCATGGTGCAGGTGGCGTCCATCATGGCCACCACGCCGGTGTCGCAGATCAGCTGCTCGCCGGGGGCCAGGTCGTATTCGGGGCAATAGCCGTCGAATTCAAAGAACGCCAGGCCAGGCCCCGTGACCTTCTGCATGATGAAGCCCTCGCCGCCGGCCAGACCCGCGCCCAGCTTCTTCTGCAGATGCACCGACAGCTCCACGCCGTAGGTGGCGCAGAGGAACGCGGACTTCTGGCAGATGACGCTCTCGCCGGGCCGCAGTTCCCGGGCCACAATCCGGCCGGGGAAAGAAGAGGAAAAGGCGATTTCCGCCGGACCTTGGGCAGTATAGTGGCTCAGGAACAGGCTCTCACCGGAGATCATCCGGCCCAATGCCTTGCCCATGCCGCCGCCCTTGGTCTCGGTCAAAACGGGGCCGCGGGACCAGGTCCGTCCGCCGACCTCGCTGATGATGGTCTCGCCGGGGCTCATTTGGATCACAACGGCAGGCAGGCTGCCGCCTACGATGGAATACTGCATAGGTGCGCTCCTTTCTAGCAAATCGTTGATTGGGATGGGATCGTACCTGTCCCGCGTATCAGTCTGCGCTGCCGTCGAGCTGCGGCAGATACCAGTCGTCATAGAACAGGGGCAGCATGTCGTCATAGAGCATATTGGAGGTGTCCGCGTAGCGAATATCCTCCCAATCCATACCCCAGGGCCGCAGGAAGAGCTTGTAGTCGAACCAGTCGCCGTCCTCGTCCACGACGGTGCCGTCGATCTGGATCATGCAGTCAAAATCGCTGACCATGGACGCGCCGGGATCCACGATCCAGTCGGCATGACCGATGTCAAAGCCGAAAATGCTGCCTTCTTCGGACATCATGCAGCCGTTTTCCGTGATGCCGGGGCCGAAAGAAACCGTGCACCAGCACACGTCTTCGCCGTCGATGTCCACGATGTCCACATAGCCGGTGTCGTCCGCATAGACCTCGATGGTGGCCGTCACGTCATAGGCATTGTCGATGTTGCTCTCGTAGGCGCTGTTGGCGTTGCTGATGACATACCAGCCGTACCAGGTGCCGTTCCACCATTCATAGTCGCTGAACAGGTCGCCCCGGCCGTCATCCGGGTCCGTGTCACCGCCCAAAGTGGCGTTCTGCTTGACCTCGGGCGCGCTGCCCTCCCCGCGGGTCATGACATAGACCTCCGTGTCCATCTCGATCTTCAGCAGATCGTTTTCCAGCTTGTAGGAGAGCTTGGTGCCATCTTCCGCCGTGATGATGCCGCCGGCCCAGGTGATATTGGCAGGATCGTCAAACACCAGCACGCCAGTGCCGTCCTCCTTGAGATCCACAAACATCTCGATGCCGAGATCCTTGAACATGGCCACGTCTTCCTCCGACATGGCGTTGCCCGCGGAGCTGTCGGCGCGCAGGAGCGTCCAATATCCCACTTCCGCCGCAGCTTCGGTCTTGCCGGGCTTGGGTTCAACGGTGGTATTCCCGGCGTTGCCGGCGTTGCCGGTTTTGCCGGACTGCGCGCCTTCCTTTTCAAAGGTGTAGATTATCCCGCCCAGATCGATGGCCAGAACGCCGTCCTTCAGAGTACCGGTGTATGTGTCGCCGCTCTGCTTGAGGGTGAACTTGTCACCATCCACAGACCAGGTGGCGTTGAATTCGTCGCCGCTCAGGCTGAGGGTGGCCTTGCCCTTGGCCTTCAGCTCGATCCAATCGTTTTCCAGCGGCACAACCAGGCCGCCCAGGTCGCAGGACACGCCTTCATAGCGGCCCAAATTGGCATCGTCCTTGCCCTTGCCGCCCAGGCAGGAGACCAGGACCACGACCAACACAATGGCGATCACGGCGATGCCCGCGAACAGGAAGATCTTCTTGTTGAGGGGCTTCTTTTCCTTGGGAGCCTTGGGAGCCTTTGGCGCCTTTCCCGGCGCTGTGGGCGGTACATAGGAGCCGCCGCCGGATTGCGTCGGCGGTGTATAGGAACCGCTGTTGCCGGACGGAACTGGCGGTGTATAAGAGCCGCTGTTGCCGGACGGAACTGGCGGTGTATAAGAGCCGCTGTTGCCGGACGGAACTGGCGGTGTATAAGAGCCGCTGTTGTCAGACGGGACAGGCGGTGTATAGGACTGCTGGGGCACTTCGTAGCTCTGCTGCACCGGGGGCTCGTAGGACTGCTGGGGCGCTTCATAGGTCTGCTGCACCGGCGCTTCATAAACCGGCTGTACCGGTTCCGGATTCACGATCCGTTGGCCGCACTCCTGGCAGAATTTCGTTCCTTCCGGGAGCTGTGCGCCGCAATTGGAGCAAAATTTCATTGGACCTCCTCCTTTTTATCTCTAAAATTTTCCGCTCTTCCCCGAGAAGCCCTGACGGTCTACGGTGGTGCCGCCGGAGCTGCCCGAGGATTTCTCTATTTTGGTACGGGTCTGAGTGGTATGGCTGTAGCAGTCATCCCGCTGGGTGATTTGGACGCCGCCCTGCGTGAGGTAGTGTCCGGCCTCCGCACTGCGTTTGACCGCTTTCTTGGCGCTGGCCTGCCAGAAAAGGCAGATAACCAGAGCCACGGCAAAGCCGAGGATCAGGCTGATCAGCACCAGATGCCAGGTGCGGATGCGCGAGGTGATATCCAGCGGGTTCCCGGCGCGGGCCTGCTTCAACAGGCTGCCGCAGGTGGTCAGATAATCCCGGCAGCCGCCGGCCCAGTCGTCGTCGGCAAAGTCATCGAGGAACTGCTCGCTCAGATAGTCCTTGCCGTAGTCGGTGAAGGCCGTGTTGCCGTAGCCGTAGGCAATGAGGGTATAATCCCGCTCCGCCATGGACAACAGCAGCAGCACGCCGCTCTTTTCTGTTCCCCAGCCAAGGTCATACGTCAGGTAGATCTCCTTGGCCACCTCGTAAATGCTGCCATCGCCGTAGTATGTATAGTCGTCCACAGTCACGAAGTACACGGCGCACTGGTATTGGCGGGAGATCTGCTCCGCAAGCTCCTCCAGGGAGATCCATTCCGAATCGGTCAGCAGCAGCTCCGTGTCGCAGATATAGGGGAAGGCATCCTCGGTCTCTGCGGCACAAACCGGCAGGCAGCAGCATATCAGCAGGACCAGGACGGAGAGGAAAACGGTCCATCGTTTCACAGTGTGTCCCCCTCTCATGCGAAAATGAACTTGGCCAGCGCCATGGCCAGACCGCTGAAGCCGATCAGCGCGCTGCACACCGCTGTCAGAATTCCGGTCAGGGCCCAGAAACGGCCCTTGGAGCTGGGCAGCGCTCCGGCGAATTTCCTGGTCTGGCCGTTCATGGCAAACAGGTACGTCTTCCCGTTCCAGCGGGTGGTCAGCAGCCAGACGGGCAGCAGCGCATAATGGACCTTGCCGTGGCGGACCTGGGCCTGCAGGCGGCTTTGGTTCACCGTGGCGTAGCCGTGCACATCCTCCCGCAGCAGATCTCCTGCGGTTTTTTTGCAGCGGCTGTCGATGCGCTGGCCGCTCTCCTTGGCGCTGACGTCGTATTTGTCCGCCAGATAGCCCGGCAGGTAGGCCGTGGAGAAGGGCTTCAGCTCGCTGAAGTCGTAAGGCTCGATGGAGTCCATGTATTCGTCCGGCATCTTGGAGGACGCGTCCGCCGGGACCTTCTGAAACTGCGCCGTGCCGCCGCGCTGCACGTTGTAGTGCATGGTGGTGGTCACGCGGTAGTCCCCCTCGCGGTGGGTGGTAAAGTTCGTGGCATGGTACGTCGCCGTGGCGTCCACCGTAGCGTCAAAGAGCCAGAAGGGCACGTAGACGCCCTTGATCTCCTCGATGTGGTTGGCTGCGGAGAACGCCCGGGGCAGGAAGGGATTTTTGCGGTAGTGGTTTTTCAGCGCCGCGACCGCAGCCTTTTTATCCAGCTTGAAGGGGATCACAAAGTCCGGCTTCAAAGCGCCGGCAAATTGGCCGGGCACCACCGTGGGATTGCCGCAGTAGGGGCAGCTGGTGGCGGCGGTGGTAGCCTCGCAGATCAGCTCCGCACCGCAGGAGGGGCAGACATAAGCGCGCATGTTCTCGGCGTCCGCGCCCCAGTCCGAACCGGATACCGTTTCCCATTCCGTCTCCCGGGCGGCTTCCTCCTCTGCCCTGGCGGAGGCCTCTGCGGCAGCGGCCTCTTTCTCCGCATACAGCGCTTCAATCTCCGCGATCTCAAAGGTGCTGCCGCAGTAGTCGCATTCCAGCTTGCCGGTCCCGCTGGCAAAGTGGAGCGGGCCGGTACAGGCCGGGCATTGATAATTGGTGATTTGATCTGCCATAGGAATAGCGGCTCAGAAGCCGGTCAGGCGGAACGCGACCAGCTCCATGGCGGAGTTGTCGTCGCGGTCCTCGGTCAGAAGCAGCACGATGCTGCCGTCCGGCTGCAGGTCAGCGGCGCAGAGCCAGGGGTAGTCAGTTCCGAAGAGATCTCCGTCGTCAATCTCCCCGATGAACGCGCCGTCGGTATTCCACAGAACCACGGAGCGCATGTTGCCGTCCAGGGCCAGGAAGCCGTTGGCCGTCCTGCAGACAAAGGTGATGCTGCCAAGCCGTCCGTCCTCCCCCAGGAGCGTCTTCTGCAGCGTCCCGGCGTGGTCATAGACCTGGATCACCTGGGCGTTGTTCTCCGTATCCGGGCCGGTGATGTAGACGTAAGCATCGTCGATCCAGACCTCGGTGGCCATGGAGAGTCCGGTGACCGGGAAGGGCTCAGACTGCATGGCGCCACCGGAGAAGGTGTACTTCTCCACAGCATCAATGCTGGTGAAATAGCTGATGCCCCAGGTGCCGTCGGGGGCGGCAGCGAAGTAGTCGGGACCGGAATAGCTGAAGGTCTTGGCTCCGTCCTTCCAGCCGATGCAGGGCTTGGTGAAGCCGGACAGCAGCAGTGTCCCGTCGTTGGCCACGTCCAAACAGTCATATTCTGCGTCCAGAGCCACATCCTGGACATAGGTCAGGGAAGCGCCGTCGAACGCGTATTCTTTCAGAACGCCGTCGCTGAGGATGTACGCCCTGTCGCCCACGATCTCGATGTCATGGTCAAAGGTCTCGTGGGTAATCACAGGCTCCGCCATGGGGATAAATTCGCTGTTCAGGGTGAAGGTGCCCACCATGGTGCTCATGCTGTCGCGGGTGAAAGGCTCGCCCTCCCAGTACCAGGGCCAGTCTTCATTCCCGGTCTCCTCCACATGGAACTCCAGATGCTCGAGCAGATTGCCGACCCGCTCGTTCTCCGGTTCATTCGTGAACCGGACCGACAGGGTCATACCGGCGGACTCGTTACGGCCCAGATAGAACAGTGTGTCGCTGCCGGCGATGCGGAGCAGCTGCTGGCCGCCGATGTCATAGGTGTCCCCGGCATAGGCGTTCTCCTCCACCAGGGCATACTCATCGATTCCCCAGTCGTAGAGCAGCTCCCGGTAGCTGCCAGGATCCTCCTGGCTGGCGTAGACCCGGACGGAGGCGACGAAGTTGTCCGCATCATCGTAGACATACATGTCCAGACTGCTGTAGGAGTCGCGGTCGTAGAAGTCGTCCTCTTCTTCATAGGTCCAGCCGTCAGCGGTGGGGAAGGATACGGTGAAGAACTTGGCCTCGATGGTGGTCATTTCCACCTCCGGCTCCGGTTCCGGCTCCGGCTGGGGCTGGGGTTCCGGCTGGGGTTCCGGCGTGGTTGTGGTCGCGGTCTGGTTTTTGACTGTGTCCGCGATGCTCGTTCCTGTCTCCTGCTTGCCGCAGGCGGACAGGCACAAAAGCAGTGCCAGGGCCAAAAGCAATGCGATGGTCCGTTTCATGGTCTGTTCTCCTTTCCAGGCAGCTTATCCGTTGACCGAGCCGCCGCAGTATTCGCAGCAGCCGGAAGCATTGGGGGTGGTGGTGGCGCCGCACCAGGGGCAGGTGACGGCCTGCTTGGGAGCGGCTGCTGCGGCTGCGCTCGCGCGCGCATCCTTGCGCACCTGCAGCAAGGCCTCGCGAATCTCCTTGCCCATCTGCTCATACTGCCGGTATTCCACGCTGGCGCGGACCTCGGCAGCGTTGGACGTCAGGCCGCCCGCCATGCCGGGACGGGCGCCGCCGGGCATGGGCCGGGGGCCGCCGGGGACGGGCCGGACGCCGCCGGGGGTGGGACGGGCACCACCGGCGGTGGGACGTCCCACTGTCTTGCTTCTCGGCATGGCGTTGGGGCCGTCCAGCAGGGTCTCCTGGTCGTTGTCCACCCGGGAGTGGTTCAGCTTGAAGCGAATTTCATTGAAATAGGGGTTGTTGACGTGGATGACGATGTAGAAGTCGTAGGAATAGGCATAGCGCTTGGGGTTGAAGCTCTGGCGGTTGCCGTCCTTGTCCTTGTACTCGATCTCCGTTTTATCCTCGTCAATGTCCAGGTCGCAGCCCGTCACGTCGGCAAAGTCCAGCACATCGGGGTTGGCCTCCGCCAGATTGCGGGCAGACGTGACCATGAACTTGCCCGCGTCCTCGTCCAGCAGGACCTTGGGATTCTCGCCCAGGGTCCGGGTGGTGTGAAACGCCGCCACCCGGCTCCGGTTTTCCTCCCGGTAGGCCAGCTGCTCGTTGATCTCCGCCACGGTGCTGTTGCGCCGGTCGGAGAACCAGGGCGAGAGCTGCGCTGCGCAGGTCTTGCACATATTGCCGTCCTCCAGCTTGCGGTTGCCGAGCAGGCCGATCTCGCCGCCGCAGATGGAGCACTCCTTCTTTTTAAATGCGTCAAAGAGTCCCATAATGTCTCTCCTCCCAAATTTCTGTTATGACGATCGGTTTCGTAAGCATGTGAATTTATATGACAGGGTTCCGCCCCGCACTGTCATTGCGAGGAGCGAAGCGACGAAGCAATCCGCATCCCAAACGCTGCAAGTATCTGAGTATTTCCGTAAAATCGGTCTGTGCAGGGGAGCGGATTGCCAGAAGGTGAATTGCCCCGCAGGTAGGGGTACGGATTGCCACACCAGTCTGCGGACTGGTTCGCAATGACATGCAAGGAAGAGGGCTGGGTGCGGGGCAAGAGAGGCCACCCTGGGGTGCGCCAGTCTGCGGACTGGCTCGCAATGACAGCGTTGTTTTGTAAACTGTCAAAAAATTACAGTTGCTTATTTATGCCGATAATCATAATTTCTGTTTATGACGATTGGTTTTCGTAGGGGCGGCCCGGCGTGGCTGCCCAGGGATTTTAGGTGCCTGCACACGGGCGGCCACATCGGGCCGCCCCTACGGGGCAGTTTCAAAGAACACCGTAGGGCGGGGGCTTGCCCCCGCCGGAGGGCAGAGGCGGTTTGGAAGAGGGGTTCCGGCAAATCGGACTGCCTGCACGCGGCGGCCAGGGGTCTGGCCGCCCTACGGCTTTCCGCAGAGCGGACACCTCAATTCTGCATTCAGCCGCCGGCTGCTTCTCCTGCGATGTCCTGAAGCAGTTCCAGCAGATCGCGGGCGGATGTACCCCCACCGTACCGGTTGGTGAATTCCTCTCCGTTCTCCCGCCAAGTGACCGTGATGATGCTGCTGGTGGCGTCCAAAAGGCCCGGGGGCGGGGCGCTGTAGGCAGGCAGTTCGGCCTTGCGCAGGAAATCGGCCAGCTCCGCCCAGCGCTCCGGGGGGACCGGCAGCCATGTCTCGTTCTCCGCGAGCCGCGTTCCTCCCAGCCCGAATCCCTGAAACCCGACGGGATCGTCATCCCCGATCTCGACCCTTTCATAGGTCTCCGGGTTCGTATACCGGCAGTACAGGCGGGGATTGGAGAGATCCTGCTGCGTGGTTTTGATCCAGAACTGAAAACACGCATCATAGCTCATGGCGTTCTGATCCCATGAGAACTCCACCAATTCTGCCATTTCGGAAACCTCCCGTATTTCCTCCGGTTCCAGTTCATCGGACTGTGCACGTTTCAGGACAATCTGCTGCCGCACGCTGTCTTCTCCCCCGTTTGTCTCGGTGATGTCCAGATACAGCCTGCCGTTTTCCACCCAGAGGCTCTCCGGGGTACCGGAAGCGCGCCCGTCCTCGCATACCAGCTCGGTTCTGGCGTTTATATCGTCTCCGTGGAAGTCGAAGGTGAAGCTGCCGCTGTACACCAGGTCCTGCTGATGGCGAAGTTCCAGCGTATAGCCCTCGATCTGCGCCTCCCACAGGCCGTCCTCCGACGTCCACCGGGCACTCAGCAGCTCCAGCATGGGCGCCGCCGGGTCTTCCATGACGGGACCGTCCGTGGTCCGGCCGGCAAAGTGCTGCTGCACCAGCAGACCGGCCACGGTCAGAACGGCCAGGGCCAGAATCACGATGAAAATGACGATCAGCGCCTTTTTCACTTGATGTCTCCGTCGTCGAAGGGATCGCCGCACTCGGGGCAGAATTTCGGCGGCTTGGTGGGATCGGCAGGCTCCCAGCCGCACTTGTCGCACTTGTACTGCGGGATCCCGGCGGGCTTCTTGGTGCCGCATTCGGGGCAGAACTTGCCCTTGTTCACCGCGCCGCAGGTGGGGCAGGTCCAGCCGTCGGGCTTGGGCTCCGGCTTCTTGGTGCCGCACTCGGGGCAGAATTTGCCGGTGGCCGTGGCGCCGCAGCCGGGGCAGGTCCAGCCGTCCACGGGCTTGGGCTCGGGCTTTTTCGCGCCGCACTCCGGGCAGAATTTTCCCGTGGCCGTGGCGCCGCAGGCAGGACACGTCCAGCTGTTGGCGGCAGGGGCGGCGGGAGCCGGGGCGGGCTGCGCCTGGGGCTGCTGCTGGCCCATCTGATACAGGTTCTGGGCGTTCATGCCGCCCATCTGGCCCGCCATGTTCATGCCCATGAAGGCCATGGCAGCGCCGGCACCCTGGTTGGAGGCGGCGGACTGCATGGCGGATGCCTGGGCGCCCACCAGGTGGGCGGCGGCCCGGGTCGGATCCATAAACGCGGCGTTGCGCTGCATCTCCTTAATCATCTGCTCGTCTTCCTCGCTGGCCTTCACCGAGGACACGCCCAGGGACACGATCTCCAGGCCGCGCAGATCCCGCCACTTGGCGGACAGCACATCGTTGAGAGCCTCGGACAGCTCCTGGGTGTGGCCGGGCAGGGCGGAATAGCGGATGCCCATGTCGGAGATTCTGGCAAAGGCGGGCTGCAGAGCCGTCAGCAGCTCGGTTTTCAGCTGGCCGTCCAGCTGGCTGCGGTCATAGGCCGCCTCCACGTTGCCGCAGACGTTGGTGTAGAACAGCAGGGGGTTGGTCACCCGGTAGGAATACTCGCCGAAGCAGCGGATGGCGATGTCGATGTCGATGCCGGCCCGCTGATCCACCACCCGGAAGGGCACCGGGGAAGGGGTGCCGTACTTGTTGCCGGTCAGCTCCTTGGTATTGAAGTAGTAGACCCGCTGGTCCTTGGGGGCCTCGCCGCCGAAGGTGAATCGCTTGCCCACGGTGGACAGCACGCTCATGATGTTCTCCTTATTGAGGCCGCCGGCGAAGATGGACGGCTCCGTGGACATATCATAGGTATACTCGCCCGGCTCGGCGCAGACGTCCACGACCTTGCCCTGCTCCACGATCAGCATGCACTGGCCGTCGGCCACGGCGATGATGGAGCCGTTGGTGATGATGTTGTCGCTTCCTCTGGTGTTGCTGGAGCGGGCGCCGGCCCGCTTCTGGCCCTTTACGGCAAGAATATTGGCAGGAATCGCTTCACAGTAGAAATACTCCTTCCACTGGTCGGCCATGACGCCGCCCGCGGCGCCCAATGCAGCTTTAATCAGTCCCATGTGTGTTTCTCCTTTCAGCGCAAACAAATTGTTTCATGATGATCGGCTGTAAGCATGCCGGTTTTTATGACCAGGCCCATCCTGCACTGTCATTGCTGTGAAACAGCAGAAGCCTGTAGGGCGCGACGACCCGGCGCGCCGTTTGGCAGTTGGTGCAGGAATGCAGCTGCCTGCAAGCGGCACGCCCAGTGGTCGTGCCCTACAATGCCGTTGCTGATCGATGCCGATCATCAAAATCGGAATTTATTCATAGACCCGGGTCCATCTCTCACCGGAGCCGGTTTTGGAATAGTCGTGGCCGTTGGCGGCCTCCATGATGTTCCAGTAGGCCCAGTAGCTCTCGTCGATGTCCGTGAAGGTCCGGGGCAGCTCGTCGTAGTGGGCGGTCACATAATCCCGGTCGGCGCTGCGCTCCAGCAGGCGGTCGGTGATGGTCACAACCTCAGCGCGGGTGATGTTCTTCCCGAGCCGGAAGGTGCCGTCGGGGTAGCCGGTGACCCAGCCCCGGGTGGCGGCAAAGTTGATGTACTGGGCGGCCCAGTGGGTATCGGGCACGTCGGTAAAGCTGGCGGTGCCGGCGGTCAGCTTTTCAAACCGGCAGGCCACGGCGGCGAACTCCGCCCGGGTGATGGGGGCGTTGGGCCGGAAGGTGCCGTCGGGATAGCCGCCCATGACGTGGTATTGCTCCAGATAGCCGATGGCATTGGCGTACCAGGCGGATGCGGGCACGTCGCTGTAGGAATTGGGGTAGCTCTTGCCTACCTCCATCTGCTCGACCATGAGCCGGGAGAACATGGCGGCAACCTCCGCACGGGTCATGTTGCGGTCCGCTCCGAACACGCCGCCGGGATAGCCCTCCATAAAAGCGAAATGATCCGTTTTGTTGAGCCTGGGCGTCTCATAGGCCGTGTAGGTGTTGACGAACACCAGCCCGTTGCCGGCTTCATTGTGGGCCACCAGCGTATCATCCCAGGTAAAGGTGTGCGCTCCGTTCCACTGGTCAATATAAGGCTCGATGCCATAGACGGAGGTGTCATAGCTCCAGCCGATGGCACGGTCGTTGACCTCCACCACGCGGAAGCCGTCGTCCAGCTTGGCGAATTCCTCCTCATCCTTGACCTTGATGGTCAGGGTGCCGTAGTACTCGCCGGGGCCGTTGGTGACGATGGTGCCGCCGCTGACGGTGTACTGGACCTGGTCGTTGTTCTCCGGGCCGTAGGTTTCATCATACTGGAAATCCGTGGGCGCGAAGGTGAACACCTGCCGGCCTGGGGCGATGGTGCCTTCCTGGCGGACAATCTTGACGATGGGGATCGTCAGGGTGATGCTCTTGTCCGCGGGGGTCACGATGTTCTCAAACCAGTCGTTGGGGGGATCGTTGGGGCCAGGCTCTTCCGGGACAAAGGCGGCCAAGGCCGTGACGCTCACCAGGCTGCAGAGCAGAGCCAGGCAGAGAAGCACACTGAGCAGTTTTTTCATTGTTTTTCTCCTTTCCGTTTCCAGGGTTACCGTTCCGTCGTTACAGAGTATCTACTACCGCCGTCAGGTATTCGGCGGAGATGGAGCCGAAGATGAAGTTGTCGATCAGACCGTCCTTTTTGGCCTGCAGGACCCTACGGGCCAGAGGCTTCTCCGCGTTTTCGTCCACAATCAAAACGATCTTGCACTGAGGTGTCTGCCGTTTCACCTCATTGCGGATCTTCATCCGTTCCTCCAGCCGCCACGGCGAATGGCCGGTGACTTCCATCAGAAGTGCATACGGCACGGAAAGCTGGCACAGATCCGCCGTGTTTTCCGGCTTTTCCGACCTGCAGACGTCAAAATCGGAATCCGCGTTTTTCAGCGCGGAAGCGATGGCGTCGGCAAACAGGTAATTTTGCATATCAATCACGACCCGCCGCATTTGCTCACCTCTCTTTCATATACAGGCACGGCTGTACCATTTCACTTATCATTTTAGAATTTTCAAAAAAAAGCACATTACCCATTTGGGTAATTGCAGACAGAATAATTTGTGATATGATTTTTTCAATCTTAAATACGATCTTATATCAGAGGTGATCCCATGAAATGGAAGCATGCAGCGCTGGCGCTTCTGGCAGCGGCTCTTTTGGTCCTCTCCGCCTGCGGCGCAAAGGAGGAAGGGCCCCGCATCCGTGATCTGACCAGCAAGCCGGCGGCGGGAGAAACAACGCAGACGGCACAGGCCCCGGTGGACGCGGAACCGGAGCAGAAACCGGAGACCGAAAAGGGCAGCTCGGTCAAGATCGAGAAGGCCGAAAAGAATAAAGACGAAGAAGCGGAGAAGCAGGCGCAGAACGAATCGCTCCTGGCCGCCTATGAAGCGATTCTCGACCGCAGCGTGGAGGTGCTCTCCAGCGGCGGCGACATCGAGGCCAGGGACGGCGAGATGGGTCTGCTGGAGGCCTGCTACGGCGGCACCGGCGTGGGCTACGCCGTGGAGGACCTGACCGGCGACGGTGTCCCGGAGCTGGTGCTGGGCAGCCTGGAAGACGATACGCTCTATGCCGTCTATACCGGGAACCAGGGCGAGCCTGTCCTGATGCTGGAGGGTTACTGCCGGCATCCATGCCGCTATCTGGGCCGCGGCCGGTTCTTCTGCTCCGGCTCTGCCAGCGCTTTCAATTCCATTCTCTCGGCCTATGTCCTCTCCAAGGACGGTCTGGAGCTGATCTGCGAGGACTTCTACTTTACAGACGAATCCGCCGGGGACGGGATGGATGTGGCCTTTTTCCACAACACAACCGGCGTCATGGATCCGGCCGTCTCCGACCAGCTGGACATAGACTATGACCAATTTTTTACCATCGAGGACAGCTGGATGGAACAGGTTCAGGCCATCGCCCTGACGCCCTTTGCGGTGACGTATCCGACTGTGACCGTTGACGGTCCACAGGTGCGTGCCATGTGGGCCGATGGCGAGTGGAACGGCGATTATGACTGGATCGACCTCAGCACCGGAGAGCCGGTCTCCACCGTCCTGTTCGTGGCCGACAGTACCGTGACGGACTTCCAGATCTCGTCCCTGTTCCTGGAGAGCGTGGACGATGCCGGCAATATGGAATTCTCCGTCACCCCGCTCTACACGCAGGACTCCCTGACCCCGGCCTGGGCTTTGGTGGTGGACCTGACGTTCTACGGCGACCTGCCCAGCTACGGCATCTCCTATGTGGACGCCAACCGGCAGCCCTGGCGGTTTACCATCACGATCAGCGGTTATGACGGCTCCATTTTGCTGACCGAGTACTGAGATTCGAAGCACAAATTGGGATTTGACGATGTGATACACTGGCGCGGGAGCGCCCAAGGCTCCCCTGCGTAAGGGGAG
>CAMBCW010000027.1 GCA_945864925.1 uncultured Clostridia bacterium | reverse complement strand
GGCCCAGACCGTGGAACGGGCGGCCCGGGCCGGCGCCAAACTGCAGACTGACGCTGCCACTGCGGGCTTCCTGGCAGGACAGTGCGTCAAAAGTCCCGGCGGCGCCCGGGATCTGCGCCGCGCCATTCGCCGGGAGATAGAAACGCCGGTGGCACAGCGCCTTTTGACCAACACCGGCGGACTCAGCCTGAAGACCACTGTGGAACAGGGCAAGCTGGTGCTGGTGGACGGCTGATTGGATCCGGAAAGTTCTTCTGCTCCGGCCGCTGCATGGTGTGGGCGCTGTGTGCGCCGGCTCCATGCAGCGGCCTTTCGGCCTGCCCAGAGCCTCCTGATGCCGTCTATTTTAAAACATACGTTCTATTATTTGAAAAGGAAGCTGTTTTGACCGCAAATTCTGCAGTTCTGCAGCGGAAAAATCCTGGACAGGGGATTGCATTTTCCTTGAAAATCTAGTATAGTATAGCCAAGTGGAGCAAAATGGAGCAAAAATGATGAAAGTGGAGCGAGGTGAGGCCCGATGGTCGGAAAATACAGGCATACCGTTGATCCCAAGGGCCGGCTGTTCGTTCCTGCCAAGCTCCGTGATGAGCTGGGCGATGCGTTCTATGTTACCTTGGGACTGGATCACTGCCTCAGCGTCTATACCGAGGCCGGCTGGCAGGCCATCGTGGAAAAATACAACGCCCTGCCCATCTCCCAGGCCAGAAAAATGCGTTTCCTCTTCGCCAATGCGGCCAAGTGCGAACCTGACAAGCAAGGCCGCTTCCTGATTCCCACGGAACTGCGGGATTACGCCGGACTGAAGCAGGAGGTCACCTTCATTGGCCAGGCGGGCCATGCGGAGATCTGGGACAGCGAGGCCTATGATGCTCTGGAGGCCGAAACTCTGACGCCGGAATCTCTGGCGGCGGCCATGGAGGAGCTGGACTTCTGATGGAATTTGTACATCAATCCGTGCTGCTGCACGAATGTATCGACGCCCTGTGCATCAAGCCGGATGGAATTTATCTGGATGGCACCCTGGGCGGCGCAGGACACTCTTTGGAGATTGCCAAGGGCCTGACCACCGGCCGGCTCATTGGCGTGGACCGGGACACGGTGGCCCTGGAGGCAGCAAAACGCCGCCTGGCGCCCTATCTGGAGCGGGTAACCCTGGTGCACGACAATTTTGCCAATCTGGGGGCCATTTTGGATGCTCTGGGCCTGGAAAAAATCGATGGGATGCTCTTCGACCTGGGCGTGTCCTCCCCTCAGCTGGATGACGGCAGCCGCGGCTTTTCCTATATGGCCGATGCGCCTCTGGACATGCGGATGAACCGGGACGACCGCCTGACGGCCTACGACGTGGTCAATACCTGGCCCCGGGAAGAACTGCGGCGGATTTTGTTTGAATACGGCGAGGAGCGCTATGCGCCGCTCATTGCCGCCGCCATCGAGAGAACGCGGGCTGAGAAGCCCATTGCAACCACCCTGGAATTGGTGGATGTCATTCGCGGCACCATGCCGGCCCAGGCTCTGCGGGAAAAGCAGCATCCGGCCAAGCGCAGCTTTCAGGCCATCCGCATTGCAGTCAATGACGAACTGGGAAGTGTGGAGCGGATGCTGGCCGACGCCATGGACCGCCTGAACCCCGGTGGCCGTCTGGCGGTGATCACCTTCCATTCTCTGGAGGATCGGATTGTGAAGAACGCCATGCAGAATGCGGCCCGTGGCTGTACCTGCCCGCCGGAATTTCCGGTGTGTGTCTGCGGGAAAAAGCCCAAGGTCAAAATCCTCACCCGGAAGCCCATTGTCTCCGGTCAAGAGGAACTGGACAAGAACCCCAGAGCCCGCAGTGCCAAGCTGCGTGTGGCGGAGGCAATTGGATTGTAAACTGGAAAGGAGCCTCCCATGGCCAGAAAAGATTATTATGAT
The DNA here is from genome assembly GCA_945864925.1 of uncultured Clostridia bacterium. Classification (GTDB taxonomy): domain Bacteria; phylum Bacillota; class Clostridia; order Oscillospirales; family Oscillospiraceae; genus Avoscillospira. The sequence continues at coordinate 15,757 of CAMBCW010000027.1, read as the reverse complement.
TATGATGGCTCTGCCGCCTATAATCTCTATTTCAACAGAACCGAGGCGCCGGAGATTCAGCATCCTGGTCTGCCGGAAGAGCGGCCTCTGCCCCAGAAGCGCCAGCGGGTCAAAGCGAAAACGGCTGTGGCGCCGGTGGCGGTGCTGGGCCTGATGGTAGTGGCCTGTATGCTGATCCTGGTGGTATTCGGCTATGTGCAGCTGTATGAGGCCACGGATCGCGTCAGTGATCTCCAAAATGAGCTGTCTGCGCTGCAGAAGGAGCAGGTGGTATTGGAAAGCCTCTATGAGGGCGGCATTGATCTGGACTATATTGAGGAGCGGGCTTCGGAACTGGGGCTAGGCGTCCCGACCCGGGAGCAGACGGTCTACCTCAACCTCTCCGGATCGGATCGTGCGGAGATCTATGCCGTGGAAAAGACCAATCTGTTCCAGCGGATCCTTCAGGCCATCAAGAGCAGTGCCAGCGGATTGGTAGAATATCTGTCCTGAGAATGCGATAGAATGTAGCAGATCGAACAGGCAGGGCGGCGCCTCAGGTTGCCGCCCTGTTCCTGCTGAATAACGGAAAGGATATTGAATATGGCACGCAGACCCCGCAAATTGGAAAAAAAACGTCAGGCCGGCTCCTCCAAGGAGCGGGCCAACCGGACCATCTTGGGCCGAACAATGTTTCTCATGGTTTTGTGTGGCGTTATCCTCTTTATTCCGTTGATTGCGACTCTCTACAAACTGATGATTACGGAGCACGACAAATATGAGGAGATGGCCATTCAGAACCAGACCCGCAGCACCACACTGACCGCATCCCGCGGTATGATTTACGACCGGAATATGAACATCCTGGCTTCCTCCGCGACGGTGGAAACCATCTTCCTGGATCCCAATGCCATCCAGACAGCGGAAGCGGCGGAAGAGGAAAAACGGCTGGCTGGCAAGCAGTATAATGCCTGCCGCTCTGTGGACTTCATTGCCCGGGGACTCAGCGAGATTCTGGATGTGGACGCCGACTTCATCCGGGAACAGGCAGCCGATACGGCTTATTATTACAAAGTTGTCAAGCGCAAGGTTTCGGAGGAGAAGGCCCAGGAAGTGCGCAAATTCATCAATGACAACGACCTGACCGGCCTGGTCAATCTGGAGATGGACTCCCAGCGCTATTACCCCTATGGATCTCTGGCGGCACAGATTCTGGGCTTTGTCCGGTCTGACAATGTAGGCGCTGAGGGGTTGGAGTCCTATTATGACGCCACGCTGACCGGCAATGCCGGCGCCATTATCACGACCAAGGGAAACCAGGGCACGGAAATGCTCTATACCTATGAAAAATATTATGACGCCTCCGACGGCAACTCCCTGGTGCTGACGCTGGATGTGTCAGGGCAGCACTATCTGGAAAAGAATCTGGAAGAGGCTGTGGAGAAATATGACGTGCTCAACGGCGCCTGCGGTATCGTCATGGATGTCAATACCGGCGAGATTTTGGCCATGGCAACTTTGGGCAGCTATGATCCCAACAACTATCAGGAAATCTATGACGAATCACTGCGCCAGGAATTGGACCGGCAATATCAGGAGGCCCTGCGGCTGGACGAGGAAAGCCAGGCCTATGCCGATGCCATCGCTGCTTACAAAGCCGCTGTGGCCACGGCCCTCCTGCGCCAGTGGCGCAACCGCTGTGTTTCCGACGGCTATGAGCCCGGTTCCACTTTTAAGCTGATCACGCTGTCCTCGGCTTTGGATTCCGGCGCAGTGACAGAGAATACCACCTTTGTCTGCAACGGTACCGGTCATAAGTTTGTCAACCGCGATCAGCCGGTGGACTGCTGGAAGCTCGTCGGCCACGGACAGGAGACCACCATGGAAGCCCTGGGAAATTCCTGCAACCCGGCTTTCGCCACCATGGGTGTCTATATGGGGGACGAGACGTTCTACAGCTATATTAAAAACTTCGGCTTTCTGGAGAGAACGGGCGTGGATCTGCCCGGCGAAACCAGCGGCGTGTTTTTCAGCCACGATGATTTCTGCGGCGTCTCTCAGGCGTCCATGATTTCCACCACCTTCGGTCAGACCTTCCGTATCACACCGATTCAGCTGGTGCGGGCCGTGGCGGCCGTAGTCAACGGCGGCTATTTGCTGGAGCCGTATATTGTGAAGGAAGTCCAGGATTCTGAGGGAAATGTCCTGCAGAAGAACGAGACGACGGTGCTGCGGCAGGTCATCAGCGAGGAAACCTCCGCCACCATGCGGACCATGATGGAGTACGTTGTCACCGATGGCACCGCCAGCAAGGCCCAGGTGCCCGGCTACCGGGTGGGCGGCAAGACCGGCACTTCGGAAAAAATGGACGTGTTCGATGAATATGGCAAGTTGGTAGACGACAAGATTTGCTCCTTTGTGGGCGTGGCGCCCATCAATGATCCCAAGTATGTGGTACTGGTGGTGCTGGATACGCCCAACAAGCAGACCAACACCGGCCTCATCGGCGGCGGCGCCATGGCAGCGCCCACGGTTTCCGGCATTTTGGCGGATATTCTGCCCTATCTGGGTATCGAACCGGACTACAGCGACGAGGATCTGAACCTGATTACCCTGTCCATGCCGGATCTGGCCGGTATGACGGAGGCGGAAGCTGCTGCGGCGCTGTCGGAAAAGAGCTTTACTTACCGGAAGGTGGGTGAGGGTGCCACAGTCATGGATCAGATTCCCGCTGCCGGCGCCATGATCCCCGGAAAATCCGAGGTTGTGCTTTATTTCAACCAGTCCGCGCCCAGCGATATGGTGGAAGTACCGGACTTCATGGGGATGACCATGTTCAACGCCAACTATCTGGCAACCAACGGCGGCGTCTATATGTTGGTTACCGGCGTCAATAAAGACGATATGTATACGACAGTCACCTATCAGAATCCTGCGGCAGGAACCATGGTACCCAGGGGCACCACGGTTACGGTGGAGTTCACAGACCACGCTGCCGGCGATTGACGGAGGAGGTATTGGATTGAAACTCAAGGATTTGCTCCGGGGCCTGACGCCCCTGGAGGTCCATGCAGATTTGGAACAGGAAATAACCGGCGTCTGTTATGACTCCCGCCAGGTGCAGCCGGGCAACCTGTTTGTGGCCATTGCCGGGTTTGCCGCCGACGGCCACCGGTTTATCCCCATGGCCCAGGAAAAGGGTGCGGCAGTGGTGTTCTGCCAGACCCGGCCCCAGACGCCGGGCTGCTATGTGCTGCTGCCGGATACCCGCGAAGCGCTGGCCCTGGCCAGTGCCAACTGGTTCGGCCGGCCTGCAGAAAAAATGACCATAATCGGCTTCACCGGCACCAATGGCAAAACCACCAGCACCTATCTGCTGAAACATATTCTGGAGCGAACTCTGGGCGCGAAAGTGGGCCTGGTGGGGACCATTCAGAATATGATCGGCGATCAGGTGCTCCATACGGAGCGGACCACGCCGGAGAGCTATGATCTGCAGGCCCTTTTCCGTCAGATGCTGGACGCAGGCTGCACCCATGTGATCATGGAGGTGTCCTCTCACGCTTTGGCTCTGCACCGGGTTGCAACCATTCCGTTTGAAACCGGAATTTTTACCAATCTGACCCAGGACCATCTGGATTTCCACAAAACCATGGAGGAATACCGCCGGGCCAAGTCCATGCTCTTTTCCATGAGCCGCTACGGGGTGATCAATCTGGATGACCCGGCCGCAGAACAGATGCTGGCGGAAGCCAAATGCCCGGTGCTGACTTATTCCGCTGCCGGGCCGGCTGACCTGTCCGCCCGGGAGATCGAGCTGCACCCCCATCAGATTGCGTTCCGTGCGGAATACCAGGGCAGACAGGTTCCGGTCACCCTGGGAATTCCCGGTAAGTTTTCCGTGTATAACGCGCTGTCTGTTTTGGGTGCGGCGCTGACCCTTGGCGTCAGCCTGGACGATGCGGCGGATGCGCTGGCCACGGCCCAGGGCGTCAAGGGCAGGGCAGAGGTTGTGCCGACGCCGGGCAAAGATTATACCGTGCTGATCGACTATTCCCACACCCCGGACAGCCTGGAGAACATCCTGAACACGGTTCGGGAGTTCTGCCGCGGCCGCGTCATTGCGGTCTTTGGCTGCGGCGGCGACCGGGATCCCATCAAGCGGCCCATCATGGGTGAAATCGCGGCCCGGCTGGCTGACGTGGTGGTGGTGACCTCGGACAATCCCCGCACGGAGGACCCTATGAAAATCATTGATCAGATTTTGGAAGGGGTCCGGCAGCTGGATACGCCCTGCACCGTCATTGAAAACCGCCGGCAGGCCATTCGTTGGGCCATGGACAATGCCGGCGCCGGAGATGTGATTGTTCTGGCCGGCAAGGGCCATGAGACCTATCAGGAAATCGGACATGAAAAATTCCATCTGGATGAGCGGGAGGAAGTCGCCGCCCATTTGATGGGGAATTGAGGAAGCCTATGAAAGAGCTGACACTGAAACAGCTGGCCCAGTGGTGCGGCGGAGAAATTCTCCCGGCGGATGCAGACCCGGTTGTGACCGGCACCCAGCATGATTCCCGGGACATTCATACCGGCGATCTGTTTATCGCCATGGCCGGCGAACATTTTGACGGCCATCAGTTTGTGGCCAAGGCCAGAGAAGCCGGTGCGGCGGCGGCATTGGTGGATCATCCGGTGGAGGATCCGCTGCCTCAGCTCGTGGTGAAGGACACGCTCCTGGCCTACGGAGATATTGCCCGGGAATACCGTCAGGCAACGGGCGTCCAGGTGGTTGCCATTACCGGCAGTGTGGGTAAGACCACCACAAAGGAGATGATCTCCTGTGTCCTGTCCGGAAAATACCGGGTTTCCAAGACCCAGGGGAATCACAACAACAACCTGGGCCTGCCCATCACCATTATGGAGATGCCGGAGGACACAGAATTGGCGGTGCTGGAACTGGGCATGAACCACTTTGGAGAGATGTCCTATCTGACCTCCATAGCGCAGCCCAACATGGTGGTGATCACAAACATCGGCACCATGCACATCGAGCACCTGGGTACCCGGGAGGGGATTCTCAAGGCCAAGCTGGAAATCATGCAGGGGATTCAGGACGACGGCGTGGCCGTGTTCAACGGAGATGAGCCGCTGCTGTGGAACCTGCGGGAGGGCAAGCACCGCCGGATCTATTTCGGCATTGAAAACGACCAGTGTGATGTGCTGGCAGAGGATGTGCGCCAGATGGACGGCGGCGTCTATTTCACCGTCCGGGGCCTGGGCCATCAGTTCCAGGTCTATGTGCCGCAGGAGGGCCGGCATACGGTCTATAATGCCTTGGCTGCGATCTCGGTAGGCTTGCTGCAGGAAATTGCGCCGGACACCATTCAATATCAATTGGGCCTGTTTCACAACACCGGCATGCGCCAGCGGATTTATGAGGCTCAGGGCTGCACGATCATTGAGGACTGCTATAACGCCGGGCCGGAATCCATGGAGGCCGCCCTGGGGGTTTTGGCGGAGCGGCCATGCCAGGGGCGGAGAATTGCGGTCCTGGGCGATATGCTGGAGCTTGGCAGCCGGTCCATGGCAGAGCACTACCGCATCGGCCGCCTGGCCGCTGTGGCGGCGGACTTGATTCTGGCCTATGGCCACCATTCCGAGCGTATTATCACAGGCGCGGTCACCGGCGGCATGAGTCCCAAATGCGCCGTCCACTATGACGACCAGAGTGAGATGGCCCAGGCGCTGCGCCATCTGGCCCGCCCCGGCGATGTGCTGCTGTTCAAAGGCAGCCGCGGCATGAAAATGGAACAGGTGCTGAAAGGGTTTCTGGAAGAGAAACTTGATGGTTGACAATTGGCGCGGAATCGTCAATAATTATCCACTGTGAAATTTCGCCTGTTCGAAAGAGAGGAATCTCCATGGCTTTACTCATCACAATTGTTGTGAGCTTTCTGCTGACGGTCCTGCTGGGGCGCATTCTAATTCCGCTGCTGCATGCCCTGAAGGCCGGCCAGTCTATCCGGGAAATCGGCCCCAAGTGGCACAATGTGAAACAGGGAACGCCCACGATGGGCGGCCTGATGTTCATAGCGGCGGCACTGATCTGTGTCGTGGCCGGCGGCTGGACCGCCATGCTGGCCGGCACCTATGAGCACCTGATGGTGCTGGGCTTCTCTTTGTTTTTTGGCGCCATCGGCTTTGTGGACGATTTTGTCAAGGTCCGCATGAAGCGGAATCTGGGCCTTACGGCGCTGCAGAAATTGATTCTGCAGTTGGCGGTGGCGCTGGCTTATCTGGCCCTGCTGCGGTGGAACGGCAACCTGACCAACGAGGTCTACATCCCGTTCTTCCATGTCTCCTGGCAGCTGAACTGGGTGGTCTATCTGCTGTTTGCCACCTTCGTGATCGTGGGCTGCGTCAACGCTGTCAATCTGACCGACGGCATCGATGGCCTGGCCAGCGGCGTCACCCTGCCGGTGATGGTGTTTTTCGCAGTGACAGCCTGGAGCTGGGGCAGCGAGACTTTGGCCCTGTTCCCGGCGGCTCTGGTAGGCGGACTGGCAGGATTCCTGTGCTATAACTTCCACCCCGCCAAGGTGTTTATGGGCGACACCGGCTCGTTGTTTCTGGGCGGCGCCGTCTGTGGCATGGCGTTTGCCCTGGATATGCCTTTAATCCTGATCCTGGTGGGAATCATCTATATTGTGGAAGCGCTGTCGGATATCATCCAGGTGCTCTATTTCAAAGCGACCCATGGCAAGCGGATTTTCCGCATGGCGCCTATTCACCATCACTTTGAAATGGGCGGCTGGAGCGAGATCAAGATTTTCTGTGTGTTCTCCGGCGTCACAGTGGTCATGTGTCTGCTGGCCTGGCTGGGGATCTGCAACCGTTTTTGAGGGATAGAAAGCCGCTGCCCGTGTTTGAATCGTGAAAGGAACCCCTATGAACAACGCCATTCAGTTTCCAAAAGGAAATACCCTGCCTGATCCGGAACCGCAGGTGCAGGCGCCCAAGGAGAAGATCATCCTCGACGAGCGGGGCCTGATGGATATGCCGTTTTTACTGCTGCCGGTGCTGCTGGTCATCATCGGCGTCATTATGATGTTCTCAGCCAGTTATGCGTCGGCTTATGTGGCAAAGAAAAGCTCCACCTACTATTTTGCCCGTCAGGGCGGCTTTGCCATTTTTGGCATTGCTGTCATGCTCTTTGTCAGCCGTTTGAATTATCAGATGTGGCGTGCTCTGGCGTTTCCCATTCTGGCGGCCACGGTGGTTCTGATGCTGCTGGTGCCCATTATCGGCCGGGAAGAGGGCGGCGCCAAGCGGTGGATCTACCTCTTCGGCATCGGCTTCCAGCCTTCGGAGATTGCCAAGCTGGCTGTCATTATGAGCTATGCGGCCATGATCTCCACGGCCAAGGAGAAAATGAAAACTTTCCGGGGCCTGATTCCGTTTATTGGAATCTGGGGCATCCTGGTGGTGACGCTGGTGCTGCAGAAGCACCTGTCCGGCATCGTCATTATCACGGCGGTTGTGGCGGCTATGCTGTTTATGGGCGGCGCCCAGCTGCGGTGGTTCGCTCTGGGCTTCGGCGTGGTGGCGGCGTTTGGTTTCGTCTATCTGAATTTTATGGACTATGCTTCCGCCCGGGTCACGGCCTGGCAGAATCCCTGGTCGGATCCCCAGGGGGACGGCTTTCAGATTGTCCAGTCCCTCTATGCTATCGGCTCCGGCGGCCTCATGGGCCTGGGCCTGGGCCGCAGCCGGCAAAAGTATCTCTACCTCCCTGAGGAGCACAATGACTATATTTTCCCCATTGTCTGTGAGGAGCTGGGATTTGTTGGAGCCATGGTCATCATTTTGCTGTTTATGCTGCTGATTATCCGGGGCTTCTGGATTGCCATGCATGCCAGAGACCGCTTCGGCGCTCTGCTGGCCGGCGGCATTTCCACGCTGCTGGCGCTGCAGGTGTTCTTCAACATCGGCGTGGTCACCAATTTCCTGCCGGCAACCGGCATCTCTCTGCCGTTTTTTTCCTACGGCGGCACGGCGCTGCTGATGCAGCTGTTTGAAATGGGACTGGTTCTCAGCGTGTCCCGGCAGAGTGATAACCAGCTGCTGCTTTAACATGCCACCGGCGGTGGAACAGGACAGGGGGGACGCATTTGAAAATAATCTTTACCTGCGGCGGTACGGGCGGCCACATCAGTCCGGCCATTGCAGTGGCACGGTTGTGCCAGGAGCGCATTCCGGAATGTGAAATCCTCTTCATGGGCGCGGAGGATGGGATGGAGAACAAGCTGGTCCCCCGGGAGGGTTTTCCGCTGGAAACGCTGAAAATCTCCAACTACCAGAGAAAACTGACGCCAGCCGGAATCTGGCACAACGTGACGACGCTGTTTCACATGGCCGGTTCCATGAAAAAGGCCGGCCGGATTATCCGGGAGTTTCAGCCGGATGTGATTGTGGGGACGGGCGGCTATGCCAGCTTTCCGGCCCTGAAGATGGGCGCCCGGCTGGGAATTCCCACGGCTGTCCATGAATCCAACGCAGTTCCGGGACTGACCACCCGCATGGTGGCCGGCAGCGTGAACAAAATCATGGTGAATTTTGAGGACAGCCGCACCTGTTATGAGAACCCGGACCGGGTGATTGTCACAGGAATGCCTGTGCGGAGTGAATTCCTCTATACGGAAAAGGCCGACGCCCGCAAGGCACTGGGTCTGGAGGACGACCGGCCTCTGATTGTCTCCGCCTGGGGCAGTCTGGGCGCCCGGGAGATGAACAAAAAGATTGCCCGGTTTTTCTGTCTGGAGGCCCAGGAGGGCCTGTTTCACCATATCCATGCCACCGGCTCTTTCGGCTGGCGCTGGATGCCCGATTATGTCCGGGAACAGGGCCTGGAGCTGGAGCAGCATCCCCAACTGGAGATGCGGGAGTACATCTACAATATGCCGCAGGTCATGGCTGCGGCGGACCTGGTGATTTGCCGCGCCGGTGCCGCCACCATCAGCGAGGTCTGCGCTTCCGGCACGCCCTGTATCATGGTTCCATCTCCCAACGTCACCGACAACCATCAGGAGAAAAACGCCCGGGTGCTGGAGCGCCACGGAGCAGCAGTGGTAGTCCGCGAAGCGGACTGCGATGGCGACAGTCTGTATGAGACGGCCAAAAGCCTGCTGTCAGATCCGGCACGGCTGCGCAGCATGCGGGCCGCTGCCAGGAGCATGGCCGTGGTGGACGCAACGGAACAAATTTATGGTGTGATCCGGGAACTGGCGCAGAGCCACAGCTAAGTCTCCCTTCACCCTCCATTCCAATTCCGCATAGGATGAGAAAAAATGCGGAGGGGATTGGGTGGAAGCATTGGTCATTCGCGGAGGCAGCCCGCTCTATGGAACGGTGGAAATCAACGGCGCAAAAAACGCAGCCCTGCCCATCCTGGCAGCAACGGTGCTCCATGGCGGGGTTTATCTCCTGCAGAATTGCCCGGACATTACCGATGTGGCCATGGCGGCGGAGATCATCGAAGCGCTGGGAGGACGGGTCCGCCGGGCAGGCAAAACCCTGACTGTGGATACCCGGGAGGTATCCGCCTGGACGGTGCCGGCGGAGCTGATGGCACGGATGCGGGCGTCTGTCCTGTTCCTGGGGCCTCTGCTGGGCCGCTTCGGCCGCGCTGTGCTGACTGCGCCGGGAGGATGTCCCCTTGGAAAACGGCCCATTGACCTGCATCTGGACGCTGTGACACAGATGGGAGCGGTGGTAACCCTGCAGGAGGGAGAAATCCTCTGTGAGGCATCCGCCCTCCACGGCTGCACCATGGATCTGCTGTTTCCCAGTGTGGGAGCCACGGAGAACGCCATGCTGGCTGCCACAGCCTGCCGGGGAACGGTGGTGATCCGGAACGCGGCCCGGGAGCCGGAAATCAGCGATCTGGCGGGGTTCCTGTGCGCCATGGGTGCGGAGATTTGCGGCGCAGGCACCGGCACTGTGACGGTGACCGGCGGCAGACCGCTGGGGGATGCTGTCTACAGGGTTCTGCCGGACCGGATCGAGACGGCTACCTATCTCTGTGCCGTTGCCGGCTGCGGCGGCAGCATCACACTGACCCACACGGATGGCAGCTTGCTGCTGCCGGTGCTGGAGGTCCTGTCCAACGCTGGCTGCCGGGTGGAGCAGCAGGGGGACTGCCTGAAACTGCAGGCACAGCTTCCGCTGCGGGCGTCGGGATCCATTGAAACAGCACCCTATCCTGGCTTTCCCACGGACGCGCAGGCCCTGATGATGGCCGCATTGCTGCGGGCAGAGGGTAGTACCCGGTTCTCAGAGACCATTTTTGAGCGGCGTTTCAGCCACGTGGAGCAATTGCGCCGGTTCGGCGCGGAGATTGAAACGGCGGGGCCTACGGCGCTGGTTCGCGGCGTGCGGTGGCTGCATCCGGCCGAGGCTGCCGGCAGTGATCTGCGTGCGGCGGCTGCCGTGCTCCTGGCGGCTTTGCAAGCGCCGGGTATAAGCAGAATTTATGGAATAAAGCACCTGCACCGCGGGTATGATAACCTGGAAGGCGGACTTCGGAGTCTGGGTGCAGAGATTGCGCGAGAATACGACTGGAAATTTCCTGCGTGATGGTGTATAATATTCCGCAAGCAATTCCCTGTGGAGGAGGAAGTCATGCCCAACCAGAGAAGATCAGCCAGGCGGGCGTCCGGAAGGCGGTCCCCGCGGCGGCATGAAAACCAAACAGGAATCGCCGGCCGGCTGCTGATTATGCTGGCTGTGGTGGCGGCCATTGTCCTTGGCGTGGCGCTTTTCTTCCGGGTTCGCTCCGTGGAGGTCCAGGGGAACCGGATCTATTCCGACGAACAGGTCAGAGAGGTTTCCGGTGTGGAAGCGGGGGACAATTTGCTCATGGTCAACCGGGCCGCCGTCAACGGCAACATTACGGCGCGGATGCCGTATGTGCGCAACGTCAGCGTGGGCTTGATTCTGCCGGACACTGTTGTCATCAAAATTGAGGAGAGCGAAGTGGCGGGCGTGGTCAGCGCCGATGTGGGCAGCACCTGGTATGTCAACACGGAAGGACGAATCCTGGGCAGTACCACGGACGGCTTTGACGGGCAGGTTATCACCCTCAGCGGCTTTACCATTACGGCGCCGGAGGTCGGTCAGTCCGCAAAGGCGTCGGAGGGGATGGAAGAATCCATGAGTGCAGCTCTTTCGGTGCTGCGCGCCATGGAGGGTTCCGGCCTGATGGACCAGGTGACGTCCATTGATACGGAGAAGAGCTACGACATCCGCATGCTTTGCGGCGAGCAGTATGAGGTCCTCTTCGGCGGAACGGATGAACTGGATTACAAGGTCTGGTATCTGCAGGAGGTGCTGAACATGCTGGAGCCTTATCAAGCCGGCACCATCGATCTGACCCTGGACCAGGAAGGAAGAGCCAGCTTCATTCCGTGGACCGAGACGGAGTAATTTGCATTTTTTTGGCAGAAAACAGCGATTTTCTATTGACCTGAGCCGTTTTCCGCGATATGATAAACAAGTAACATTATGTGAACCAGCATAGCTTGTGTGCAGTCTATACATAGGAGGAAATCCCATGCCTGATTTTGAAGAAAAAGTTGTTTCCATAAAAGTAATCGGCGTCGGCGGTGCCGGCAATAACGTTGTCAACCGCATGATCGACGCTGGTGTCAGCGGCGTTGAGTTTGTGGTGGTCAACACCGACAAGCAGGACCTGAATAAGTCCAATTGCCGGAACAAGATCCAAATCGGTGAAAAGCTCACCGGCGGTATGGGTGCAGGTTCCAAGCCGGAGATCGGCCAGAAGTCTGCGGAGGAATCCAAGGCTGCCATTGCAAAGATCCTGGAGAGCACCGACATGGTCTTTATCACTGCCGGTATGGGCGGCGGTACTGGCACCGGCGCAGCGCCTATCATCGCGGATTTGGCCCATGAAGCCGGCATCCTGACGGTGGGCGTGGTCACCAAGCCCTTCAAATTTGAGGGCGCCAACCGTATGAAGCAGGCGGAGATGGGCATTGCCAACCTGTCCGATAAGGTGGACAGCCTGATCATCATCCCCAACGACCGTCTGAAATACGTCACCGATCAGAAAATCACCTTTGCCAACGCCTTTGGCATCGCCGACGATGTGCTGAAGCAGGCCGTGCAGTCCATTTCCGAATTGGTGGGCTACTCCGAGCATGTGAACATCAACCTGGACTTCGCCGACGTGTCTGCTATCATGAAGGACGCAGGCCGCGCCCATATGGGCGTTGGTTCCGCCACCGGCCGGGACAAGGCCGAACAGGCTGCCATGGCCGCTGTGGCCAGCCCCCTGCTGGAGACTTCCATCAACGGCGCCATGGGCGTGCTGATCAACATCACCGGTTCCTCCGATCTGGGTCTGGACGATGTGGAGACTGCCGCCAGTATTGTGCAGGAGGCTGCAAATCCCGAGGCCAACATCATCTTTGGCTCCGCCTTTGACGACAGCCTGGAGGATGAGATGCGCGTGACGGTTATTGCCACTGGTTTTGATGACAAGAAGACCACCTCCTCCGGCCGTCAGGGCGCTTTCTCCTCCAACGTGGAGAAGAGCCGTCCCGTGGAGGATGACAGCGATATTGATGCCATTTTCCGGATTTTCAATAAGAATTGATTTGCAGCGCAGCGAAAAACGCCGGTGCCGACCTTCAGTGAGTCGGCGCCGGCATTTTGATTGTCTCGATTTTCTTTCCCAAACAGCATCCGGGAAAATAGTGTGTTATAATGGTTCAAAACGGTAAACGGAAGGATGTGGAAGATTGCAGGATATCCCAAAATTGGCGGAGGAATTCAGGGAGTGTCAGAAAATTCTGCTGGCGCTGGGTGACGAAAACCGCCAGCATTTGATTCTGGAAATGATGCAGATGGGAGCGTGTGAGGGCGTCCGGGTGGGCGCGATCACACAGCAAACCAACCTCTCCCGCCCGGCGGTGTCCCATCATCTGCGTATTCTCAAAGATGCAGGCCTGATCAAAATGCGCCGGGAGGGGACGAGAAACTATTATTATTTTGATGCTGACGCAGGGACCATGGACCGGCTGCTCCGAATGCTGACACATGCAAAAGAGCTGATGGAGTGCCGGCCAGACCGGAAAAGTCAACACGAGTGACAGGAGGAACGAAAAATGGAATTGATGACAGCGGTAAAAGAGCGGCACAGCGTGCGTCGATATTTGGATCAACCCATAGAGACAGACGTCCTGCAGGCACTGCAGGAAGAAATCGGTGCCTGCAATCGGGAAGGCAATTTGCATATTCAGCTTGTGACCAATGAGCCCAAGGCCTTTGACAGCCTGATGGCGCACTATGGGAAGTTCAGCGGTGTAACCAACTATCTTGCCCTGGTTGGGGAGAAGGATCCTTCCCTGGAGGAGCGCTGCGGGTATTATGGAGAACGTCTGGTGCTGAAGGCACAGCAGTTGGGGCTCAATACCTGCTGGGTCGCCATGACCTATAAAAAAATTCCCGGAGCGTTCGAAGTGAAAAAAGGAGAAAAGCTCACAGTTGTGATTGCACTGGGCCATGGGGCCGTGCAGGGTGTGCCGCATCCATCGAAGACGCTGCAGGACGTCAGCAATTGGGATGAAACCATGCCGGATTGGTTCCGGTTGGGTGTGGAATGCGCACTGTTGGCTCCCACGGCCATGAATCAGCAAAAATTCACCTTGACCTATGCCGACGGTATGGTAACAGCGAAGGCAGGAACGGGTTTTTACACGAAAACGGATCTTGGCATTGTAAAATATCACTTTGAGATTGGCTGCGGCGAAAAAGACGTCCGCTGGAAATAGGTAATCTGGAAATGGAGAAGGGGTACTGCAGAAGCAGTACCCCTTATGATTGGGATATTTACATGGTGAACTGAACCACGCAGAAGGCGGCGTAGATGGCCAGCAGCAGGATACCCTGCCAGCGGGAGAGCTTTTTCCGGGCCAGGGCCGGCAGTGTCAGCAGTGCCATAACAGCGAGCATGACCGGGATTTCCATTACCAGAGAGGCGTTGTGGCCAAAGAGCACGCTGCTGCAGGGGACCTCGAAGGGCGCCAGGGTCACGGAGACGCCGGAAACCAGCACCAGGTTGAAGATATTGGCACCGATGACATTGCCCAGGGACAGGGCACCGTGGCCCTTGACCAGGGACGTGATGGCGGTGACCAGTTCCGGCAGGGAAGTGCCAAGGGCCACAAAGGTCAGCGCAATGACGGATTCAGGCACACCGAGGGCCTGGGCAATGAGGGTGCCGTTTTCCACCAGCAGGTTTGCCCCCACGGCAATGAGAGCGGCGCCGATGACCAGCAGCACCAGATCCTTTCCCAGGGAGTTGGATTTTCCTTCCTCTTCCTGGTGCTCTGCCTCATCGGGGACGTTGGGATTCTGGAAGCCCTGGCGAACGGTGATGACCATATAAATGATGAAGATCGCCAGCATGATCAGACCCAGAGGGCGGCTGAAGTCGCCCAGCAGATAGGCGGCCACACAATATACTGCCGCAGAAACGAAGAAGAAGCACACCGGCGTTTTCAGGGACTTGGTGTCCACCGGGCCGGGCCGCAGGGAGACTGTGATGGCGGCAATCAAAGCGGTATTGCAGATGATGGAGCCGATGGCATTGCCGTAGGCGATTTCACCGTGGCCGGTCAGGGCGGACTGGGCGGAAACCATGACCTCCGGCAAGGTGGTGCCGATGGAGACCACGGTAGCGCCGATGATCAGCTCCGGCACATGAAAGCGGTGGGCAAGTCCCGTGGCGCCGTCCACAAACCAGTCGCCGCCTTTGATCAACAGGAGCAAACCAAGGGCAAAGAGTAACACAGCTTGAATCATAATCTCATTCTCCTTTTTGTTTGGGAAAAAGAACAAGACTTCTATTGCCAGGGCAATAAAAGTCTTGTTCTTTCCTGCAGGTCCGGGCAAAGCCGTCATGACGAAGCCTGCAACGCGTAGCGCGAACTACTCCCTTTTATTGAAAAGATTGTAACATACAGGAAAGAAACTGTCAAATAAAAGTTACTTTCCGGCTTTAAAACTGTCTTTCAGAGACACGGAACGGTTGAATACCAAATGATCCGGCCGGGAGTCCTTGGAATCGGCGCAGAAGTAACCGGTGCGCATGAACTGGAAGCGGTCGGCGGGCTGGGCAGCGCCCAGAGCGGCCTCCACCTTGCAGCCGGTGAGAATCTCGAGAGAGTGGGGGTTCAGGCAGCTGAGGAAATCCTTGCCAGCGGCGTCGGGATCGGGATCGTCGAACAGATTGTCATACTGGCGAACCTCGGCATCGATGCAGGTTCCGGCGTCCACCCAGTGGATCGTGGCGCCTTTGACCTTCCGGCCGTCGGCGGGATCGCCGCCCCGGGATTCGGGATCGTAGGTGGCCAGGACCTCCGTCACGTTGCCTTCGTCATCGGTGACAAAGCCGGTGCACTGGATGAGATAGGCGCCCTTCAGCCGGCATTCTGGGCCGTTGGGATACAGGCGCTTGTACTTGGGAATGGGCTGGGCCAGGAAATCATCCGCCTCGATCCAGAGATTGCGGGAGAAGGTGACCTCCCGGATCCCATCCTCGGGCCGGTTGGGATTGTTCTCCACGGTGACGGTCTCGGTCTGACCCTCGGGATAGTTGGTAATGGTCAGCTTCACAGGCTTCAGAACCGCCATCACGCGGCGGGCGCTTTCGTTGAGATCCTCCCGCAGACAGAACTCCAGAAATGCGTAGGGG
>CAMBCW010000026.1 GCA_945864925.1 uncultured Clostridia bacterium | reverse complement strand
CATCACCAACGGCACCAGCGCCACCACCTTCAGCCCGGCGGACACCTGCACCAGAGCGCAGATCGTGACCTTCCTCTACCGCTATATGTCCAACCGTTAACGCAGGACGCTTGCCATTCGCAAATAGACCCGCGGCAAACGCTTTGTAACAGCAACCACACAGGCTGGGCTGCCGCTCTCCGGAACGGCAGTCTGGCCTGTTCCTACGATTTCACACACGAAAGGAACGCACATTTATGGAATGGAATCCCCAAATGAGATGGAAACCGGACCTGATTCCCGCCCTGAAGCGCCTGGAGGCCTTCTGGCAGCGGGAGATCATCGACCGGCCCTGCATCTCCGTCCGGGCCCCAAAAATCAAGGGTCTGAACATCTCTCCCTTCCGCAATGACATTGACTACCACGGTGACAAGGAAGCCCTGAAGCGCTATTGGACAGACCCGGAGACCATCCGCCAGGACCGGGAGTACAAATTCTCCAACACCTTCTTTGGCGGCGAAGCCCTCCCCGCTCTGTTCCAGAACTACGGCCCCAGCGGCCACTGCCGCTACTACGGCGCCACCCCCGGCTTCGGCCAGGACACCATCTGGTTCAGCCCCATCATGGACGAGGTGGATCCGGAACAGCTGACCTTTCACCAGGAATATGTGGACCGGCAGCTGGACATCGGCCGGTACCTGCTGCAGCACGCCGGCGACAAATACTTTGTGGCCATGCCGGATAACTGCGGCGCCATCGATGCCCTGAACCACCTGTGCGGCGCCCAGAACCTGCTGATGAGCATGATGGAGGACCCCGACGCCGTTCTGGAGGCCATCCACATCATCAACCAGGGCTGGAAGAAAGCCGGCGACCGGTTCTACGCTCTGAGCCGTGAAAACTGCAACGGCTCCATCCACGCCTGGATGGATCTCTGGGCTCCCGGCCAGCTGCTGCAGATGCAGTGCGACACGTCGGTCATGCTCTCGCCGGAGATGTTCAAGACCTTCGCCATGCCGGAGCTGGAGGAGCAGATCAGCGCTCAGGATTACGCGGTCTACCACTTCGACGGCATCGAGCAGCGGCGCCATCTGGACTGCCTGCTGAGCCTCAAGGGTCTGCGGGCCATTCAGTGGAGCCATGTGGCCGGCCAGCCCTCTCCCTCCCACTTCATCGACACCTTCCGCCAGATGCAGGCCGCCGGCAAGGGCATCATCGTCATGGCTCAGCCGGAGGATGTTCCCGTTCTGCTGGATCAGCTCTCCGCCAAGGGCCTGTACATCCACTGCGAGACGGAAAATGAGGAGCAGGCCCAGGCCATCCTCGACTACGCTCAAACCCATTTCCACGAATAAAAAAAGGAGACGAAATATGGCAGAAATTATTCGGGATTCCTGCTGCTATCCCCTGCGCGTCCAGGTGGTGCAGGCCGCCGGTGCTTCCCTGCTGCTGCGGGCAGAGCACCGGGAGGAGGCCTTCTTTCTGGAGCTGGCAGCCCTGGAGCACGGCGCGCTCCGCCTGCGGGTCTACCGGGAAGCCTTCCCCGCGCTGGCCTATGACTATGTGACCGCCGTCCCCCAGCCTGCCCAGGCGGAAATCCGGGAGGAGGACGGAGAAATCACCCTGTCCTGCCGGGACTACACCGTCCGCATCGGCCGGGATCCCTTCTTCCTGAGCGTCCTGAACCGCGACGGCGACCTGGTCTATGACGAGCAGCTGCAGGACGTGGACTCCGTGGCCGAGGGCTTCGGCCGTGTCCCGCCCCTGGGCTTCACCCGGACCACCGACGGCGGCTGGGAATGCGACCTCAACCCGGTCCTGCACTGCGACGAACACATCTACGGCCTGGGCGAGCGGTTTACGGAGTTTGACCACCGGGGCCAGTGCATCCGCATGTGGAACTACGACACCCTGGGCTGCCGGGACCACACCGCCTACAAGAACATCCCCTTCTACGTCAGCAGCCGGGGCTACGGCCTGTTTATCAACAGCTGCGAGCCCGTTGTGTTCCATGTGGGCGACGAGGCCTGCGGCTCCCTGCACGTCCATGTGCCGGCGCCCGCTATGGAAGCCTACCTGTTCGTGGGCACTCCCCGGGAGGTCGTGTCGGCCTTCATGCAGCTGACCGGCCCCGCCGCCCTGCCGCCGGACTGGTCCTTCGGCCTGTGGTACTCCTCCGGCTTCCAGGGGGCCAGCGCCACCGCCATGCTGGAGGACGCCGAGCAATTCCGTGCCCGCCATATTCCCTGCGACGTGATCCACTTTGACTGCTACTGGCTGCGGGACGACATGTGGTGCGACTTCGAGTGGGACGAGAAGATGTACCCCAACCATGTGGGGATGCTGGAGCAGCTCCACGCCATGGGCTACAAGGTCTGCCTGTGGATAAACCCCTATGTCACCATCCGCACTCAGATGTTCGACGAGGGTGCCCAAAAGGGCTATTTCCTCAAGACCCCCCAGGGCGAGCCCTACACCGCCGACCAGTGGCACGGGCTTCTCTCCCCCTGCGCCATTCTGGACGTCACCTACCCGGAAGCGGTGGCGTGGTTCACCGCCAAGCTGCGCCGGATCCTGCGGGAGGGCGTCGATGTGCTGAAAACCGACTTCGGTGAGGAGATCCCGGCAGACGCCGTGTTCCACAACGGCCTGACGGGCCTGCATATGCGCAACGCCTACGCCAACCTGTACAACACCATTGTCTACAACACCGTGAAGCAGGAAAAGGGCGCCGGCATGGTGTGGGGCCGCAGCGGGTCCGCCGGCATGCAGAAGTTCCCGGTCTGCTGGTCCGGCGATCCCCGGTCCTGCTATGAGTCCATGGCCTCCACCCTGCGGGGCGGTCTGTCCCTGGCCATGAGCGGCGTGACCTTCTGGAGCCACGACATGGGCGGCTTCTACGGCGATGTGACGCCGGAGGTCTTTGTGCGCTGGTCCCAGTTCGGCCTGTTCTCCTCTCACAGCCGCCTCCACGGCACCTCCAGCCGGCAGCCCTGGCATTACGGCCCCCGGGCAGAGGCCATTGTCTCGGAAGCCATCCGCCTGCGCTACCGCCTGATGCCCTATATTCTCCGCACGGCCCGGGAATGCGTGGAACGGGGCGAGCCCTTCCTGCGGCCCCTGTGCTGGGCCCATCCCGAGGACAAAACCACTGCCGGCCTGTGGGACGAATATTACTTCGGCGACGCCCTGCTGGTGGCCCCGGTCTTCGGCGGCGACGGCGCCCGGCGTGACGTCTATCTGCCCGAAGGCGACTGGGTGGATTTCCATACCGGCACAGCCTACAAGGGCGGCGCGTGGTACACCTTCCACTGCCCCCTGGAGACCATCCCCGTGTTCCGCCGGTGCGGCCGCCCGGTGGAGCTGCTGGACCAGGCGCCGGACTGCATCAACGGAAAGGAATAAAGCCCTATGACAATTCAAGACGTGAATATCATCCGGGAGCTGGCGGCCAGACTCCGCGAGATCTCCCAGGAGCCTCAATATGAAGTCAAGCGCCGTCGCTGGATGCTTCATGACGCCCTGGCCGGCGACAAGCAGCCCCTGCTGTGGATCTGCCCCGACGAGGACGCCAACGGCGGCTGGGCGGAGCTGGTTCCCCTGAACAGCCTCCGGACCGAGGATCCCGACCTGCACCCCCTGGAATGGCAGCTGCGCCGCCTGATCTATCACCATGACCACTTCGACGACGACTTCGTTATCGAGCCCCTGGTTCGCTTTGAAATGCCCGGCGAATACACCGGCTACACCTTTGCCGACAGCACCCAGCGCACCGCCTGGGGCATCCCCATTCAGGGACAGGGTGTTTCCAAGCACTCCTACCACCTGCAGAACTATCTGGACGACGAAGAAAACGTGGAAAAGCTCCTGGCCCACGAGGTGGATTTCCTGCCCGACGAGGCCCGGATCCAGACCCTGCGCACCAAGTACGAGGAGGCCGTGGGCGGCCAGATCCGGGTGGACTTCGTCCTGCCCTATGTGGTGCTGGTCCAGAGTCTGCTCATTGAGCTGGTACACCTGCGGGGCCTGGAGGAACTGATGTACGACCTGTACGAATCTCCTGAATGGCTGCTGCGCATCATGGACCATATGTCCGACTCCAAGACACGGCTGCTGGACCGGCTGGAACGGGAAAACCGCCTGTTCGACAACCGCACCAACATCTACACCGGCTCCGGCGGCCTGGGCTATTTGCCCGACCCGCCCCAGGATCCCGGCCACATCCGGCTCAGCGACATGTGGGGCTTCGCCGACGCCCAGGAGTTCACCAGCGTCTCCCCGAAAATGTTCGAGGAATTCGCCCTGCCCTACCAGGCCCAGGGTCTGAAAAAATTCGGCATGGCCTGCTACGGCTGCTGCGAGCCCCTGGACCAGAAGTACGACATGATCTTCAAGCACCTGCCCAACATCCGCCGGCTCAGCGTCAGCCCCTGGGCCAACATCGACCTTGCCGCCGAGCAGATTCAGGACCGGGCCATCTATTCCTGGAAGCCCAGCCCCTCCCTGGTTACCATGACCTTTGACGAGGACACTCTGCGGGGCCAGCTGCGCCACCTCCGCCAGGCCACCGGCGGAAAATGCTTCACCGAGGTCATCCTGAAGGACATCCGCACCTGCGGTGCCCCCGGCTCCCTGGAGCGCTATGCCAAGCTGTTCCGTGAAGAGATGGGCTGACGGCCAACTGAACAGACAAACGGCAGACACACGGGTCACCATGGGTCTGCCGTTTGTCTGACGGAAACCAAAACAGGAGGAACGCCTATGAAAGACGTCTACATCGCCGGAACCCGGCCCCTTGCCAATCCCGCCAACTGCATCCAGGGGGACTGCTACCGCATCACCCTGCTGACTGAGAAGCTGGTGCGGCTGGAATACGCCGCTGACGGCAAATTTGAGGACGGCGCCACTCAAACCGTCTGGAACCGCGATTTTCCGCCGGTTCCTTACACCCTTTCGCGCCGCAGCGGCGGCATTGTCATCTCCACGGCCCGGCTCCAGTTGGTCTATGACGAACAGGCATTTTCTCCCGGCGGCCTGTCCATCTGCCTCCGGGGCTGCACCACCACCAACCACAGCACCTGGCACTACGGCGACCCGATCCGGGATCTGAAGGGCACCGCCCGCACCCTGGACGAGGTCAACGGCAGCGACGTGGAGCTGGGCCCCGGTCTGATCTCTCGCGACGGGTTTTCCGTTCTGGACGACAGTCGCAGCCTGGTGCTCACTGCCGACGGCTGGGTCCGGCCCCGGTTGCCTGGCATCCAGGATCTGTACTTCTTTGGCTATGGGCACGACTACCTGGAGGCCCTGCAGGATTTCTACCGCCTCTGCGGCGCTGTGCCCATGCTGCCCCGTTTCGCCCTGGGCAACTGGTGGAGCCGTTACTATCCCTATTCCGAAGAGAGCTACCTGGCCCTCATGGACCGCTTTGAGGCCGAGGAGATCCCCCTCTCCGTGGCTGTGGTGGATATGGACTGGCACCTTGTGGACATCGACCCCAAATACGGCAACGGCTGGACGGGCTTCACCTGGAATCCGGCCCTGTTTCCGGATCCCAGGCAGTTCCTGGACAATCTCCACCGCCGCGGCCTGAAGGTCACCCTGAACCTGCATCCCGCCGACGGAATCCGGGCCCATGAGCGCGCCTATCCCGTCCTGGCTGCCCATATGGCAGTGGACGCCGCCGGAGAGGAGCCGGTTTTCTTTGAACCCGGCGACCCGGACTTCCTGCAGCACTATTATGAGGACGTGCTCCATCCCCTGGAGGATGAGGGGGTGGACTTCTGGTGGATGGACTGGCAGCAGGGCACCCACTGCAAAATTCCCGGCCTGGACCCTCTCTGGATCCTCAACCACTATGATTTCCTGGACAGCGGCCGGGACGGTCGGCGTCCCCTGACCCTCTCCCGCTACGCCGGCCCCGGCAGCCACCGGTACCCCGTCGGCTTCTCCGGTGACACCGTCATCAGCTGGGAAACCCTCCGGTTCCAGCCGTATTTCACGGCTACCGCCTCCAACATCGGCTACAGCTGGTGGAGCCACGACATCGGCGGGCACATGTTGGGCTGCAAGGACGACGAGCTTATGGCCCGCTGGACCCAGCTGGGCGTCTTTTCTCCCATCCTGCGGCTGCACAGCTCCTGCAGCGTCTTCCACAGCAAGGAGCCCTGGCGGTACAAGCCGGAGGCGGCTCGGGCCATCACCCAGGCCCTGCGGCTGCGCCACAGGATGCTGCCCTATCTCTACACCATGAACCGCCGCAGCTGCGCCGAGGGCATTCCCCTGGTGCTGCCGCTGTACTACCTGCACCCGGAACAGCCGGAGGCCTACCGCCACCCCAACGAGTACTATTTCGGCAGCAGCCTGCTGGTGCTGCCCATCACCTCTCCCCGGATCCCCGGTCTGAACGTAGCGGGAGAGACCCTCTATCTGCCACAGGGACTCTGGTACGACCTGTTCACCCACCGCGCCTACCACGGCGGGCGTACCCTGCGGGTATACCGGCCCCTGGAACAGACGCCCGCCTTTGCCCAGGCCGGAACCATCCTGCCCCTGACGGACGAACCTGCCGCCGGCCAGAACCCGGGGCAGCTGCACATCTGCATCTTCCTGGGAGCCGGCGGTGCCTTCGACCTCTATGAGGACGACAACGAAACCACCGCCTATACCCGGGGTGAATACGCTGTGACCCCCATGGAGCTGGCCGACGACGGCAGCGCCACCCAATTCCGGATCCGCCCAGCCCGGGGACAAACCAGCCTGCTGCCCCAGCAGCGCCGGTATGTTCTGGACTTCATCGGCTGCCAGGACGGGCTCGG
The DNA here is from genome assembly GCA_945864925.1 of uncultured Clostridia bacterium. Lineage (GTDB taxonomy): Bacteria > Bacillota > Clostridia > Oscillospirales > Oscillospiraceae > Avoscillospira. Next base: position 11,013 of record CAMBCW010000026.1, on the reverse strand, counting down.
CCGGCCTGAGGTCTCCTGCGGCGGCCAGGCCGTCCCGGCCCAAACGGCCTATTTCCCGGAGGAGAAGATGCTGCGGGTGTCCATCGACGGCGCTGATGTGCAGTCGGAGCTGGCCGTCTGCTTTGACAGCAGCGCCGCACAGCCGGAAAACCAGGTAGACCGGGAGGTCTTTGCCTTCCTGGACCAGGCGGAGATCCCCTTCATTCAGAAAGAGCGCATCTACCGTGCCGTCACCGGGCAGGCGGAGCCCGCCCGACAGCTGGCGGAGTTGCAGGCCATGGGCCTGGATACAGAACTGTACGGCGCCCTGGCGGAGCTTCTGACAGCCTATTGACCCGAATTTTTCTCCGGAACGCCATGGCCCGCACCGGCAAAATTACCAGTGCGGGCCACTTTTATGCGCCGCAGCAAAGAATCCGCTCCGCCAGCAGCTGCCGCTTGGCTTCCACCACGGGATGGGGCTTTTTTGTGCCGATGGTGCAGCCTAGGTGCTCCCCGGCCAGATTTTCCGCTGTCAGATCCGCTAATTTCCCGTTCATCGTTCTCCATCCTTCCCGCGCAAATACGGCGCGCTGTATCCTTCGTATAACAGTTCCGACCGCTCCGGCCCAGCCCGGCCACAGAGAAAAAGATGTCAATTAGCCTCCGGGCAAAAAACACCTCGCAGAAGTTTCCTTCTGCGAGGTTGATGGCGGAGTGGGTGGGATTCGAACCCACGTGCGGTTGCCCGCAAACTGATTTCGAGTCAGCCCCGTTATGACCACTTCGATACCACTCCGTATGAAACTGTCGGGCTGCCGCCGGATGTTGAGTCAGGGCCGTCCGAATCGCTTCGATCCCCTCCATGGCGGCGGACAGATCCGCTGACGTTTATTATATCAGTCATGGGCAGGAAAATCAAGCGGTTATTGCGCCGTCAGGATGCCGCCGTTCTGCGTCAGGGCGGTGATCATCCGGGCCAGGGCGTCCCCCAGCAGGTCCGCCGTGCAGAGGGCCTGGCGCAGGGTGTTGCCGTTGGTGCCCACCTCCACCAGCAGGGAACCCGCCGTGGCGTGCTGGTTGAACCGCTCCGTCCGCAGGTCCAGGCTGCGGCACAGGCCGGGATACTGGCCCTGGAGCACCGACTGCAGCTTCAGGGCGTTGGCCAGATTCTCCTGCCAGCCCGGATGGGACAGCCCCCCCTGGTCGGTGCCCACCACCAGCATCACCTGGGCCGCGCTCTGCCCCTCCTGGGTGGAGGACAGGGCCATGGCATTGCCGGAGGTGTCGGCTACGGCGTCCCGGTGGATGTCCAGGACCATCTGAATCCCGGGGTACTGCTCCAGCCAGGCCTCAATCTTGGTCAGGCCTGTCCAGTAGGCATCGTTGAAGGAGGGATAGTCGTTGAGGGTGCGGTCATGGAGGACTTCAATCCCCCGCTCCTCCAGAGCCTGGGCCAGAGCGTCGCCCACGGCAATGACCGACCGGTCCGCCTCCAGGGTGTGGTAGCTGGCGGAGGACTTGTACTCCCAGCCGGGCTCCGGGGTATAGGCCTCGGTGCCGTGGGTATGGACAATCAGAATTTTCGGGCCGTCCCCGGAAAAATCCAGGGCGGAGGGCCGGGCCAGCAGGGCAGCCTTGTCATAGGAATAGGTACACGCCCCGGCCACGGACAATTCCTCCGCTTCGGCCAGGGCCAGGGGCAGCAGTGTTTCGCGCCGGGCCGGCTCCGGCTCCGGGGAGGGCTCCGGTTCCGGTTCTTCCTCCGCTTCCGGCTCCGCCGGACGGGGCTGCGCCTTTTGGATCTGCAGCACCACCAGCTGCGGCTCCGGGACAGTCTCCTCCTCCGGGTCTGGGGCGGGTGCAGCCTGGCCCGTCTCCAGAAACAGCATCCAGCGGGCCAGCTCCGTGCTCTGCGCCGCCTGGGACACCCAGGCCGCCGCCCGGGCGTCCAACCCCAGGAGCATGCAAACCCGCAGGCAGATTGACACCGTCAGCATCAGCGCACAGCAGCGCCGGCTCTTCTTCTGGTACATGTCCATCCCTCCTGTAACATATCTATGCGGCGGGAGGGGCAGCGCAGAACATAAAAATTTTATAAACCCCATTGAGCAATCGGGACAAAGGGTGTATAATCTATCCTAGAAGAATGCGGCCAGGCCGCGATTATGATGGAGGTAAGAACATGTTTACCAAACTGATTGACGCACTGAAAGCCACCCGCCGGACCATCGTCTTTACCGAAGGCCCCGACGCCCGAATCCTGGAAGCCACTGCCCGCCTGAAGGCCGACGACCTCATGGACGTCATCCTGGTCGGCAACGTGGACGAGGTCAAGGCTGCGGCTGCCAAGGGCGGCTTCGATATCGAGGGCGTTGAAATCCTGGATCCCGCCACCTACGAGGGCATGGACGAAATGGTCGCCAAGATGGTGGAGCTGCGCAAGGGCAAGATGACCGCCGAAGACTGCGCCAAGGCGCTGTCCAAGGGCAACTACTTCGGCACCATGCTGGTGAAGATGGGCAAGGCCGACGCACTGCTGGGCGGCGCCACCTACTCCACCGCCGACACCGTCCGTCCCGCTCTGCAGCTGATCAAGACCAAGAAGGGCGCCCATCTGGTGTCCTCCGCCTTCATCCTGACCCGGCCCGGCGACGACAACCTGAGCAAGCTGTGCATGGGCGACTGCGCCATCAACATCAGCTACGAGGACTCCGTGGACAAGGAAGGCAACGTCACCGTCTCCGCCGCCCAGAAGCTGGCCGAGGTCGCCGTGGAGTGCGCCAAGACTGCCGAGTTCTTCGGCATTGATCCCAAGGTCGCCATGCTGAGCTTCTCCACCAAGGGTTCCGGCAAGGGCGCCACCGTGGGCCTGTCCGCCGAGGCTACCAAGGTCGCCCAGGAGATGGCGCCCGAGCTGGCCATCGACGGCGAGATGCAGTTCGACGCCGCCGTGTCCCCCACCGTGGGCCAGTTGAAGTTCCCCGGCTCCAAGGTGGCCGGCTACGCCAACACCTTCGTGTTCCCCTGCATCGAGGCCGGCAACATCGGCTACAAGATCGCTCAGCGTCTGGGCGGCTATGAGGCCTACGGCCCCATCCTGCAGGGCCTCAACGCTCCCATCAACGATCTGAGCCGCGGCTGCAACGCCGACGAGGTCTACAAGATGGCCATCATCACCGCCGGCATGGCGTAAGTTTACACTTCCGCACCAAAAAGGGGAGCGCGCCGCGCTCCCCTTTTTTCGCAGCGCCGGTTTCGTCCATCCGCTGTCATTGCGAGCCAGTGCGCACACTGCCGTGGTAATCCGTTCCATCTTCCAGGGGATACGGATTGGCACCACAGTGAACGAAACGTGCTTTTGTAGGGCACGACCACCGGGCGTGCCGCTTGCAGGCAGCTGCATTCTTTCCATAACTGCCAAACGGCGCGCCGGGTCGTCGCGCCCTACAGTCTTCTGCTGTTTCTCAGCAATGACAGTGGAAGAAGAACGGCACGCGCAGGCCATCATCTACTACTGTCATTGCGAGACACCGCAGGGGCCGTGGCAATCCGTATCCTTCCGTAGGGGCGGCTATTAGCCGCCCGTGCTCCGAAGCCGGGTGCAAGCGGGCAGCTGATAGCCGCCCCTACGCCCTTTTCCGCAGCAATGACAGGCGTTTGAATGATCCGCGATTTATTCCCGATTTTGAAAGGTATATTCCATGAAACTGACCAACTACCTGGGCGACAAGCCCTTCTGGCAGGTGACGGCCCGGCTGGCCCTGCCCATCGCATTCCAAAACGTGCTGACCAGCTCCTTCCAGCTGGTGGACACCATGATGGTCTCCCGGCTGGGGGATCTGACTCTGTCGGCCGTCGGTATGGCCGGCCAGTGGGGCTGGCTGGTGAATCTGCTGGGCTTTGGCCTGTGCTCCGGCATGTCGGTGTTTGTGTCCCAGTACTGGGGCATCCGGGACCTGAAAGGCATCCGCCGGGTCCTGGGCATCGCCATTATGACGGCCCTGGTGCTGACCTGCAACTTCCTGGCCGTGGCCCTGGCGGCGCCCACCTTCGTGCTGAGCCTGTTCAACCGCGACCCGGCCGTGGTGGAGACCGGCTGCCGGTATCTGACCATCGTGTGCTTTTCCTACCCGGCCGTGACCCTGACCAATGTCCTGGCCACGGTACTGCGCAACACCGAGCGGGTGAAGCTGCCGGTCTACGTCTCCCTGGTGACCACCGTGGTCAACGCCGTGGTCAACTACGGCCTGATCTTCGGCAAACTGGGCATGCCGGAGCTGGGCGTGGCCGGCGCGGCCATCGCCACCTGCATCTCCTCCTGGCTGGGCCCGGTGCTGCTGATCGCCCTGTCCCTGCGGGAGAAAAACCTGCTGACCGGCCCCATCCGGGAGCTGCTGGCCTTCGGCCCCAGGAACCTGGCGACCTTCTACAAAAAGGCCCTGCCCGTGGTGTTCAACGAGGGCATGTGGGCCCTGGGCATCCTGGTGCTCAATATGATCTATGCCAACCAGGGCTACGAATACTACGCCGGCATGACCGTGTTCCGGACCTTCTCCGACCTGTGCTTTGCCTTCTATGTGGGCCTGGGCAGCGCCTGCGTGATCATGGTGGGCAAGTCCGTGGGCCAGGGCAAAATCGGCCGGGCCGTCCAGGACGCCACGCGCTTCACCTGCTTGGTACCCCTGGCGGGACTGGTCATCGGCGGCTTGACCATTCTGTTCCGCTATCCCCTGATCTCCATTTTCGCCGCCGGTGACAGTCTCTCGGCCCGCACCCTGGAGACGGCCCTGGCAGTGACGGTGTTCTGCTCCGTGGAGGTCATCCTGCGGAATATCCCCTACGTCCAGGTGGTGGGCGTATTCCGCTCCGGCGGCGACACCCTGGTGGGCATGCTCTGCGACCTGGGCAGCCTGTGGCTGGTGAGCATTCCCACCGCCTGGCTGGCTGCCAACGTGTTCCATCTGTCCTTCCTGGGCGTGGTCATGGCAGCCTATGTGGCGGAGGACCTGCCCAAGGCCATTTTGTGCCTGCTGCATTTCCGGAGCCTGCGGTGGCTCAAGCCCGTGACCAAAGAGGGCCGGGAGGGCCTGGAAGCCTGGAAGGGCCAGCGGAACGCTTGACATTCGGAGAGAAAGGAGAATCCCCTTGAAGCTGAATATGTGGATGATTGCCAACCGCCTGACCGGTTACGACGTGGAAAAAAAGCTGGAGCAAGACGCCGAAGCGGTCATCAACAGCGCTCTGCCGGTCTATATCCCCGGCTGCGTCCGAATTCGGGCCGTCGGCCCGGATGTGGTCTGCGAGCATGAGCAGGGCTGGATCCGCATCCGGGACCTGGGCATCAGCGACGGCTATATGCTGATTCAGAGCATCTTTGACTGGTATCAGGAACGGCTGGACCGGATTGACGACCATATCATGTCCGGCGACTACCAGGCTCTGGCCGAGGAGTATCACTTGATTTTCGGCAATCCTGTGATGATTCAGGACTCCAACTACCGCCTGTTGGGCATGTCCGAATCCTTCTCCCCCGGGGAGATCCCGCCGGAGTGGGACTACATCCGCACCCACGGCCAGAGTTCCGCCGAGGGCTACCAGTTCATGTCCCACGCCCTGCTGGACGCAACGGCCCGCTACCGGCAGAATGTCCGCCGTTTTCAGGGTGTCTCCGGCTCCCGGCTCCCCTACGGCGGACTGCACGGCTCCGTGCGGTTCAACAACCGGGAATATGCCAAGCTGACCGTTCTGGAATACAACCGTCCACTCAACCCCGGCGACGTCCGGCTCATGGAATACCTGACCCGCCGGCTGGCCATCTATGAAGCTGCCGCCTACGGTCAGGCGGAGAGTCTGGACCGGCAGATGCTGGAACGGATGCTTACCGGCGCCCCCATTCCACCGGAGCAGATCTCCTATTATCAGTCTCTCCTGACCGCCGGTCAAAGCGGGCGTTTCGCCATTCTGGCCGTGCGGTTTTCCGACAGCAGCCGCCAGGGTGATCCCAGAGCCATTCAGCTGCTGCACAATATCATGACCCGCCAGTACCCCACAACCGCTTGCTGCGAATACCGGCATGCCCTGGTGAGCCTGCTCTATTCCCCCAATCCCTTTGCCCTGGCCTTTCAACAGCTGCAGACCCTCCACCTTTCCGGCTATGAGGGCCAGCTTCTGGCCGGCGTCAGCCTGTCCTTCGACAATCTGGCGGACACCGCGGAGTTCTGCCGTCAGGCCTTCTACGCCATGGACCGCTGCACACCGCCGGAGCCGCGGTATTTTTATCAGGAGGCCTCCAACTACATCCTCAGCAGCACGGACCAGCGTCAGCGGCTGCTGGCCTGTGAGCCGGAACTGCGGATGCTGTGGCAGCAGGAACCGGATAAGCGGGACTATCTGCAAACCCTGGCGGTCTATCTGGATATGGAACGCGCCGCTGCGGCCGCTGCCCAGCGGCTGTTTATCCACAAAAACACCCTGAATTATCGCATCCGCTATCTCCGGGAGCGCACCGGATGGGATCTGGACAATCCGGAGCTGCGCACCTATTTGCGGCTGTCCCTGTATGTCCTGTCCTGCAGCGATTCCTGAGCCATGGGTTTCAACGCCTGTCATTGTGCTGGCAGCACAATGACAGGCGTTTCTTTCTGTTTGGCAGAACATACAATTTTTTAGGAAACAGTTCTATAATAGTTGTGAAATCAAGCAAACGGAGGGCGGCTATCATGAACAAACTGCTGAAGCGCGAATGGCCCATCTTTATTCTGGCCTGTTTGATTGTGCTGTTGTTTTTCTGGCTTCCTCCGCTGAACGGCATGACCGAAAGCGCCATGCTCCTGCTGGGCATCTTTCTCGGTTCCGTGCTGCTATGGATCACGGTCGGCATTTCCTGGCCTTCGATGTTCTGCCTGCTGATGCTGCTGGTGGTGCCGGAGCTGTCCGTGGGCAGCATTGTGTCGTCGTCCTTCGGCAATCCGGCCATTGCCTTCCTGATTCTCACCTTCTGCTGCTCTTACGCCCTGAATCAGACGCCCTTCACCCGCCGCTGTGCCATCTGGTTTTTGTCCACTCCCCTGGCGCGAAAGGGTCCCTGGTGGTTCCTGTGCCTGTATTTCCTCTCCGTGCTGGTTCTGGGTTCCTGCATGAGCACCACGGTCATCGTCCTGATCTATCTGACCATCAACGAGGAAATTTTCTCCCTGCTGGGTCTGCAGAAGGGCCACAAACTGGCAGCCCTGATGACCATGGGTCTGGTCATCGTGGCCAGTATCTCCGGCGCCATGACCCCCATTGCCCATGTGTTCCCCCTGATGGCCCTGAGCATCTGCGAAAGCGTCACCGGCGTTTCCGTCTCCTACGGCACCTATCTGGCGGCCGGCATTCCCGCGGCCCTGCTGACCACGGCGGCCATGCTGCTGATCTTCCGGTTTATCCTGCGGCCCGATGTGGAGCCTCTGCGGAAAGCAGACGTCCGCGCCATGCAGCAGGCTCTGCCAAAAATGGAAACCCGGGAAGCCTGGACCGTGTCTATCTTCTTCCTGGTGGTCGCCCTGTGGGTGCTGCCGGATCTTTTGAAGGGTGTGTTCCCTGTCGTGGGCGCGCTGAGCAAGCGCTTTGGCACCGTCGGCCCGCCTCTGCTGGGCGCCCTGCTGATGTGCGTCCTGCGGCCCAACGGCAAGCCTCTGATGCAGTTCCCTGAAGCCCTCAAGAATGTTCCCTGGCCGTCTCTGTTCATGGCCGCCGCGGCCCTGTCCCTGGGCGCCGCCATGACAAACGCCGACATCGGCCTTTCCGAGTGGGTCAAGACCGCCATGGCTCCCATGGCCCAGTCCCTCCAGGGCTTCTCTCTGGCCGTGGCCCTGGTGGTGATCACGGTGCTGCTGACCAACGTCGGCTCCAACATGGTGACCGTCACCATTGTCTCCACCGTGGGCATTCCCATGACCCTGAGCCTGGGCGGCGAGTCCCAGGCCCTGACGTTGGCCATTGTGATCGGCATGGCTTCGGCCTACGCCTTTGCCACCCCGCCTGCCATGACCACCGTGGTGCTGGGCACCGGCTCCGGCTGGACCACCAACGCCCAGATGGCAAAATACGGCTTCCTGACCCTGATCCCCACCATTCTGGCCATCTGTCTGGTGGCCCTGCCCATCGCAAGCATGCTGGTCTGATTCGCATTCAACATAAAAGGAGGAAGATTGTATGGCATCTCTCAGCTTCCGGGAAAACACTCTGCTGGCCTATCAACACAAGGAGCCGGAGTTTTTCCCAATGGCCTCCGACATGGACACCTGCGCCCCCCGGGGCATGGACTTCATCCGCGAGACCATCTGCATCAACGGCACCGCCAACGACTGGTTCGGCCAGAGCTGGACCTTCGAGCCTAACATCGGCGGCGCCAACCCCACCCCCAATGTCCATCTGGTGCCGGACATCACCAAGTGGCGGGACTACATGAAGTTCCCGGATCTGAGTGTCCTGGACTGGGAGGGCTACGCCGCCCGGGACACCGCCAAATGGGACCGGGAGCATAAGCTCTCCCGCGTGATGGTGGGCTACGGCCTGTGGGAGCGCATGTTCAGCGTGGTGGAATTCCAGGACGCCCTGATGGCCCTGGTGGAGGAGCCGGAGGCCTGCTATGACTTCTTCGGCGCCGTGGCCGACCACAAGATCCGCCTGCACGACTACCTCATCAAATACTACAAGCCCGACATTCTCATCATGCACGACGACTACGGCTCCGGCGGCGGCATGTTCATGGCTCCCAGCGTCTGGCGGGAGCTGATCAAGCCCCATCTGCAGCGGGTCATCGACGCCATCACCAGCAAAGGCGTCCTCTACGAGCACCACTGCTGCGGCTACTTCGCACCCATCGTGGGCGAAATCGCCGACATGGGCTGCAGCGCCACCAACACCATGCACATCTCCAACAAGCCTGCCGAGCTGAAGAAGGAAGTGGGCCATAAGATGTGCTTCGTGGGCGGCTTCGACACCCAGTTCATGGACAAGCCCAAGACCACCGAGGAAGAAATCCGCGCCTCCATCCGCAAAACCATTGACGAGCTGGCCCCCGGCGGCAGCTGGGTGGCCCAGTCCGGTCTCAAAACCCGGGACCGCAACGCCATTGTCAACGACGAACTGATCCGCTACGGCTCCACCAAGTACACCTGCCCCCGTCCCGATTATGATGCACCCCGGGGCGATGGGCTCGGCGGCAATCCCTTTGTCAAGTAAGCATTTCCTGTCCGGTGTCATTATTGGGGGCCTCTGTCCCCCTGATTGAGAGAAAGGAGATCCTACCCATGAGTAAAACCAAGGTAAGGCCCCAGGGCTTATCCCGGAGCATCCGGTACTTCTACGGTATCGGCGACATGTGCTTCGCGCTGATGACCAGCGTGGGCATGTACTATTCCACCTTCTACCTGACCAACGTTGCCCAGCTGAGTCTGGCCGGCGTGGCCCTGCTGACCACCATGGTTCCCCTGGTGGACTCGTTTACCTCCTGGATTTACGGCGCTGTCATCAACTCCATCAAGCCCATGAAATGGGGCCGCTACCGCTCCTGGCTGATTGTCTGCAGTCCGCTGATCCCAATATTCTACTTCTTCCAATACGTCAGAATCGGAAATTCCGAAGCCGTCTCCATTGTATTCTTCTTCATCTTCATGATCGGCTGCAAGTTCCTGCATAACTGGCCCTACACCGCCAACGCAGCCCTGATCAACGTGGTGGCCAAGACGCCGGACGAGCGCATCGCCATGGCTTCCAGCCGTGCCACCTGGAACAACATGTCCAAGTTTGCCTGGTCCTACCTGGGCGTTCCCTTCCTGTCCTACCTGACCCTGCTGGTCACCGAAAAGTATGCCTACGCCGTTCTGTCCCTGATCATGGCTCTGGCCATGGTGCTGACCTACTTCCTGCACTTCAAGATGACCGAGGGCTACGAGGACACCGGCGAGCAGGAGAAATCCAACGCCGCCAAGGCCAAGCGCGCCAGAACCAACCCCCTGGACCTGCTCAAAGCCCTGTTCACCAATCCTCCCCTGCTGTGCCTGATGATCGCCGACCTGGCCAAGTGGCTGTTCAACTTCCTGGTCGCCGGCACTGTGGTCTACTACTTCACCTACGTCGCCCTCAACAAGGGCATGCAGGCCACCTACATCCTGATCATCGCCTTCTGCGCTGTGTTCGGCGCCTACTTCAGCCGGTTCCTGGGCAAGAAGCTCAGCGGCCGCATCACCATGATCGCCTGCTATGTGCTGATGGCCATCTGCCTGCTGGCTGCCCGGCTGTTCTACACCAACCCCTGGATGGTCGTTGTGCTGATCTCCGTGTCCCAGCTGGGCTATGGCTGCTGCTACTCCTGCTCCTCCGCCCTGTATGCCGACACCGCCGTCTACAACGAGTGGAAAACCGGCAAGAATGCCACCGGCTGGATTATGGGCCTGACCAACCTGCCGCTGAAGGTTGCCAGCACCCTGAAAAACGCCATCCTGACGGCCTGCCTGGCCGTGGGCGGCTTCTCTGCCAAGATCGCCGTGGAAGAGGCCACCGTGGCCATGAAGGAATCCATCTGCCTGGCCCTGATGGTTGTCCCCGCCGTTCTGCTGCTGATCGGCGCCGTGGTTCTGCTGGCCGGCTTCCGCCTGCCCAAGAGCAAGCTGGAGCAGATGCAGCAGGAAATCGAAGCCCGCAAGGCCCAGGAAGAAGTCCAGGCATAAGACTTCCCATACCCGACCCATTGTGCTATACTAATGGCGCTGCCGGACCAGTCCGGCAGCGCCTAATTCTGATTTTGACAATCGGCTTTCGTAAGCGTTCGGTCATTGCGAGCCCCCCGCAGGGGCCGCTGCAATCCGTGTCTTTCCGGCGTGGCCGCCCGGGGATTACGGGGCCTGCACGCGGGCGGCCACATCGGGCCGCCCCTACGGCGTAGTTCAAAAAACACCGTAGGGCGGGGGCTTGCCCCCGCCGAAGTGCAGCGGCTGCTTATGAAAGCCGGCCATGATAATTCTAATTTCTTTCTAATTTTCTCTC
>CAMBCW010000025.1 GCA_945864925.1 uncultured Clostridia bacterium | reverse complement strand
AGTTCGAAAAACCGCACCCAGCGGGGCGAAAAGACTTTTTCGACACGCTGAGGCGTAGCATTCAGCTACGCCTCCACATAGATTGCCATATAGAATGGAGCATAAAAAAGCGGAGTATCATCAAAAGAACTTTTCAGATCCTTTCATGATACTCCGAGTGGTCGGAGTGTCGGGATTCGAACCCGAGGCCTCTTGGACCCGAACCAAGCGCGATACCAAACTTCGCCACACCCCGATAACGTTGCTATTATATGAAGAATCTTCGAGCCTGTCAAGTGGAAAATCGGACAGCCCGAAAAAATGATCCGGAAACCGTAGAATTTACCGTTGACGAATGAAAACTCCCGTGATATAATATTCAAGCTGAATTGCTGGTATAGCTCAGTCGGTAGAGCAGCTGATTCGTAATCAGCAGGTCGTGTGTTCGAGTCACATTACCAGCTCCAAGTGAAACCTTGAAACCACAACGGTTTCAGGGTTTCCTTTTTACGAGGAGAATTCCAATATATGGTATTTTTGCCTAGCTTCATAATTTCTTTAAACTGCGTTCTTTGATTTTAATGCGTTGAGATGGCCGGTTTTCAATTCTCTCAGTTTGATATGGCTCAAAGATTTTTGCTTCTCATACTCTTTGCCTGTTTTGGGCTTCGACTGTCGCTATGCATGCTGCGCCCGCCGGATGTCGGTGACATCGGTTAAGTGTATGGTGCTGTCCTGCATGACGCCAGCTGCAAGCTGTTCCTCGAAAAGAACAGCTTGCAGCTGGAGCGCTTTGTTGATCTGCTTCTGGGTCATGCTGGTCGGTGGGGCCCAGGAGATGTACTTCCTGATCCGATTGCCGTGAATGTCAAATCCAGCCGATGCTGAATCTTGCAGCTGGTTCCTCGCTTCGTTATGGCCGCTGTTTTCAAGCTCTCGCTGCTTTTTGCACCTAAAATGCAGCGCAGTCTTGCAGTTTACCGGTTCCGGCCTTGCGGCAGTTTCCTGCATATATTATAATGATTGGAAAGGAGATGAAACCGCATGAAACTGTTTCTGGTGGAGGATGACGCTACCATTGCCGGAACCGTAGCCAGGCATCTGCAGGCCTGGGGATATGAGTGCTATGTGGCCGCGGATTTTCGGAACATCACGGAGGAATTCCTCCGTGAGAAACCGCAGTTGGTGCTGCTGGATCTGATGCTGCCATTTTATAATGGTTTCCACTGGTGCAGGGAAATACGTGCCCATTCCAAGGTGCCGGTGATTTTTCTGTCGTCGGCGGCGGATAATCTCAACATTTTGACGGCCATTCAGATGGGCGGCGACGACTTCATTGCCAAACCGTTTGATCTGCCGGTGCTGGTGGCTAAAATCCAGGCGCTGCTGCGGCGCACCTATGATTTTGCGGTGACCGCGGACACGGTTGTCTGCGGCCCGGTTCAGCTGCGCTTGGCAGACGGCGTAGTCTCCTGCCAGGGACAATCCACCGCTTTAACCCGCAATGAACTGAGGATTTTACAGGTTTTGATGGAGAATCACGGAAAAACTGTCAGCCGGGAGCTCCTGATGCGGCGATTATGGGAGAGTGACTGCTTTGTGGACGAAAACACCCTCAGCGTCAATGTGGCCAGGCTGCGCCGGACCTTGGAGACCATTGGTGTGGAGAATTTTGTAGTGACACGGAAAGGCATGGGGTATCAGGTAGGATGAAACTGTTTGGGAGCTTTTTGAGAAAGCACTGTGCCTGGCTGGCTCTGTATGGTTTGACGGTGGCCTTGGTTTCACTGATAGGCTGGCTCTATGCAGTACCGGGGGAGGCTGTTTGGTATGGACTGCTTTTGTGCCTGGTCTTTCTGGCGCTGGGATTGCTGGCGGGATTTCCGGCCTATCGCCGCCGTCATTTGGAGCTTTCCGCTGCCCTGGGACAATTGGAGCTTACGCTGGATCAGCTGCCGGAGCCTTGGGATCTGGTGTAGCAGGACTACCAGGCGCTGCTGCATACACAGCAGCGGCAGATGTCTGCGGCCATGCTTCGCCGGGACCGCCGGGAACGGGATATGGCGGACTACTATACGCTCTGGGTCCACCAGATTAAAACGCCCATCTCCGCCATGGGCCTGCTGCTGCAAAAAGAGGATACGCCGCTGAGCCGGGAGCTGACGGTTCAGCTGCTGCGCATTGAGCAGTATGTGGAAATGGTTTTGGCCTATGTCAGATTGGGCCCGGACAGCAGCGACTATGTGCTGCGCCCTTGTGATTTGGAGACGGCAGTTCGGAAGTCCGTTCGGAAATTCGCGCCGCTGTTCATCCAGAGTAAGGTTCGTCTGGAGCTGGAGCCCATCACCCAGACTGTAACCACGGATGAAAAGTGGCTGTGCTTCGCGCTGGAGCAGCTTTTGTCCAATGCGGTCAAATATACGCCCCGGGGGACGGTGACGGTCTTTTTTCGGGAAGGGCGCCTGTCCATTGCGGACAACGGCATTGGAATCGCACCCGAGGACCTGCCCCGGGTCTGCGAGAAGGGCTACACGGGCTGCAACGGTCGCCAGGACCAGAAGGCCTCGGGAATCGGATTATATCTGTGCAGCCAGGTGCTGAACAAGCTGGGGCATTCCCTGGAACTGACTTCAAAGCCCGGTGCGGGTACCACCGCCAGCATTGGCTTTGACCAGCAGGAACGGGTGTTCGAGTAAAGGGAAGGGCAAAAAAGCCCCGCTGCTGCGCGGTTATGGATTCTGCGCATACTGTTCCAACGCCGGCCGGCACAGGGCGATATAGTCGTCAATGACACTCTGCGGGGAGAGAATTTTGGCCCGGTCGCCGAAACCGGCCAGCCAACCCAGGAACAGGGGAGAGACGGCGATATCCATGGTGAAGATGAAGTGCTCGCTGCCGTCGGGAATCAGCATGGTATCTGTGCCGAACCGGTCCAGCACCACGCCGACCAGCGAATTATGGAACCGCATCCGCACCGTGGTGGTGCTGCTGCCAAACATGCCAAAGACATTGCGTCCATAGGAGGCGGCGCTGAGCTGCTTGGCCTCCGGAGCCAGGAACCGTTTTTGCCCGGTGATGGTGATTTCCGCCATTTTGTCCACCCGGTAATGGGTGATGCCGTGACGTTGAGAATGTGCAACCAGATAGTAGTTTTCGTCGTCCCATACCAGCGCATAGGGGCTGGCTTCGTAGACACCGGGCCGGCTGTGCCGCTGGCCGTCCAGGCCCCATTCCGTGTAGTGGAAATGAATTTGGGAATTTTGGGCAATGGCCTCATGGAGCCGGTCCACGTTGTAATAGATGCTCTCGTTCATGGTCTTGACCCGGCCGGAGACTACCACCTGCCGTTTCAGGCTGCCGGCCTGATGAATGCTGACCATATGGCTGAGCTTTTCAATGAGCTGCATCGACTTCTTGGTGGTGAGGAACCGGGACGATTGCACGGCGTCCACCAGAAGCTTCAGCTCCGGCAATTCAAATTCCCGGGAGGCCAGGTAATAGCCGCCGCCCCGCCCGGGCTTGCAGATGATGTCCATGCCAAAGTCCTGCAGGCAGGCAATGTCATCATAGACCGATTTGCGTTCCGCTGTGATATCATGGGCGGCCAGATAGTTCAATATTTGCTGGACCGTGACCAGATGATCTTCGTCGGATTGTTCTTCCAGCAGCTCCCGGATGTATAAGAGCTTCAGCTTTTGCCCTTCAGATTTGGACATGGCAACCGCCTCCTTACAGATCCATCCTAACAAATATATTGTACAATAAACCGGACAGAAAAACAACCGTGGAAGTTTCTGCTGCACTGTGATATACTGAAAACAGAAAGGGGAGAATGCCCATGGCAAACTTTGTACTGAAAGGACATATTTGTCAGAGCCTGGACGAAAGACATCTCGGAATTCGTGAGAATCACTATCTTGTCTGCCTGGAGAATCGCTGCGCCGGGGTATATCCGATTCTTCCGACCAAATATCGCGGCCTGCCCATGACGGACTACGGCGACCGGCTGATCATTCCGGGCATGACGGATCTGCATCTCCATGCGCCGCAGTTTTCCTTCCGCGGCCTGGGCATGGATATGGAGCTTCTGGACTGGCTCAATACCAACACCTTTCCGGAGGAAACAAAATATGCGGACCTGGACTATGCCAGGACGGCCTACAGCCAGTTTGTCGCCCATCTGCGGCGCAGTGAGACCACCCGGGCCTGTATCTTTGCAACGGTCCATGTTCCGGCCACGCAGCTGCTGATGGAGCTGATGGAGCAATCTGGCCTGGTGAGCTATGTGGGTAAGGTCAATATGAACCGGAATGCGCCGCTGTATCTGGCGGAGCCGTCCACGATTGCGTCGGTGCGCAATACCCGCCTGTGGCTGGAGGAGACGGCCGGAAAGTGGCAGCGGACGAAACCCATCCTGACGCCTCGCTTTATCCCATCATGCACCGATGACCTGATGTATCGTCTGGCGGATCTGCGGGCGGAATTTGACGTTCCGGTTCAGAGTCACCTGTCGGAGAATTACAGCGAAATTGCCTGGGTGAAGGAATTGGTGCCGACTGCCCGCAATTACGGCGATGCCTACCGGAAATTTGGCCTTTTCGGTGGCGATCACCGGTGCATCATGGCCCACTGCGTGCACTCGGACACTTTGGAGATGGAGTACATGCGCCAGAATGGCGTGTTCATTGCCCACTCGCCGGAATCCAATATGAACCTGGCCTCCGGTGTGGCGCCCATTAAGAAATTCCTGGACTACGGCCTGAAGGTGGGCCTGGCCACGGATGTGGCCGGCGGCAGCCAGGAGAGCATGTTCCGGGCCATGACCCACGCCATTCAGGCTTCCAAACTCCGTTGGCGGCTGCAGGACCAGAGCGTAGCGCCGCTGACCTTTGACATGGTGTTCTACTTGGCGACCCGGGGCGGCGGCGCATTCTTCGGCGATGTTGGTGCCTTTGACCCGGGCTATGAGTTTGACGCTGTGGTACTGGACGATTCCAATCTGGATCATCCGCAGCCCTTGTCAGTTCGTGAGCGCCTGGAGCGGACGGCGTATTTAGGGGATGACAGGAATATTTATGCCAAATATGTGGCGGGCACCAAGTTGTTTTGACCAAAGGAGTGTTTCATATGAGAATTGCAGTGACCTATGATCCTTCCAACGGCGAAATTTTTCAGCATTTTGGCCATACGGAGCAGATGAAGCTCTATGAGGTGGAGGACCAGACTGTTCGTTCGTCTGAGGTGAAGTCCACCAATGGCCGGGGACATGGGGCCCTGGCAGGATTTCTGCGGGACGAAGGGGTGGATGTGCTGATCTGCGGCGGGATTGGCGGCGGCGCCCAGACGGCCCTGGCGGAGGCAGGCGTCAGGCTCTACGGCGGCTGCAGCGGCGATGCGGACCAGGCGGTGTGGAATCTGCTGCACAATGTCCTGATGTATAACCCCAATGTTCAGTGCAGCCATCACGAAGGCGGCCATGACTGCGCCCATGACTGCGGCTCCCAGGGCGACCATCCGTGCCGCCATGGAGACTGCGGCGGCCCCGACGCGGAGGAAGAAGATCAAATCATCACGCTGACTGTGACCGATGAAACCGGCAGAGCGGAAGACAGTGATTTTCGTCTGATCGCGATTTATCGCTGCCAGGGCCGGCGCTATGTGGCGCTGACGCCGGATTTGGATGCGCCGGAGTTGGAAGCGGATATCTATCTGTTCCGCTATCAGGAGGAAGGCGGCCAGTGCAACGTGGAGGAAATTGCGGACGACGAGGAATTTGCTGCGGCAGCCGATGCGTTTCAGAATTGGCAGCTGTCCAGAGGATAAGGAGACAGTTTTATGAGAATGGTTACCCTTGGCACCACCGGCATTACGACTCCGAAAAATGCGTTTGGAGCGCTGCCCATTCAGCGCATTTCCCAGGCGGACGCTGTATGTCTGATCCGCCGGGCTTATGCAGGCGGCATGACGTTCTTTGATACTGCCCGCTTCTATACGGACAGTGAATCCAAGCTGGGAGAGGCATTTGAGGGGATTCGGGACAAAGTCTATATTGCCAGCAAAACCGCAGCCACCAGATCTGAGACTTTCTGGTCGGATCTGCAGACGACCCTGACCAATCTGAGAACAGACTATCTGGACCTGTATCAATTTCATAATCCGGCGTTCTGTCCCAAGCCCGGCGACGGTACCGGCCTCTATGAGGCCATGCTGGAGGCCAAATCCCAGGGAAAGATTCGCCATATCGGCATTACCAACCACCGGCTGCCTGTAGCCAATGAAGCCATTGATAGTGGCCTGTACGAGACCTTGCAGTTTCCTTTCTGCTATTTGGCCAGCGAGGAGGACCTGACCCTGGTGCGCAAGTGCCGGGAGAAAAACATGGGCTTCATCGCCATGAAAGGTCTGTCCGGCGGCCTGCTGACCAATTCCGCCGCCTGCTTTGCCTTCCAGGATCAGTTTGACAATGTGCTGCCCATCTGGGGCGTTCAGCGGGAGAGCGAGCTGGAGGAGTTCCTGTCCTACATGGACAATCCGCCGGTTATGACCGATGAGCTGGCAGCGTTTATCGAGAAAGACAGGGCGCAGCTTCAGGGCGACTTCTGCCGTTCCTGCGGCTATTGTATGCCATGTCCTGTGGGAATTGAGATTCTCAATTGCGCCCGCATGAGCCAGCTGATCCGCCGCGGCCCCAGCGCCGCCCAGCTGACACCAGAGGTTCAGGCCAAGATGATGAAGATCGAGGAATGTCTCCACTGCGGTCAATGCGCCAGCCGCTGCCCTTATCATCTCGATACGCCCACCCTCCTGCAGAAGAATCTGGAGGATTATAAGAAAATCCTCTCCGGCGAGATCAAGCTGACATGACCTGCCATAAAAAAGCGCTTGCGCATTCGTGCGCAAGCGCTTTTTTGCATCACCGCTCCTGCAGCAGACGCAGCAGGTAGGTGCGGGCTTCCAGGAGCTTTTGCAGGTGATAATTGGTAACAGCGTCATCCTGGTCCGTACTGTGACGGCCGGGCAGGCCGTCCTCCGGGACTTCCAGCCCCAGAAAACGCAGATACAGCAGATTATCTGCGTCCGGCTGTCCGATGCAGTCCATGGTGCAGATGGCCTTCAGCTCCTGCTGGATGCGTTCAGCCAGCTGCATACACCCGCAAAGGAAAATATACTCGTCCCGGTGTACCCGCTTACGCAGGAACCGCTGATGGTGGTAGATGGACATCTCGTAATGAAGCCGCTCCACCAGGCGATCCATGGGGGAGAGATCCGGATACAGACCGTGGAATACGCAGTCGTCCAGACAGTCCGGCAGGAAATCGATCAGCTCCTGCAGCAGACTGTAAATTTTTTTTGCGTTGTTATAGGGGATCACCAGATAGTTGATGCTCAGACCAACAGTGAGGCCAATGGCGGTGTGAAACAGCCGCACCAGCACATCGTGGAATACCTGATCGGCCTCCGTCATACAGGCTACAATAAAGATGGCGCAGGACAGACTGCAGGAAAATCCCACGTGGAAGGACGAGCACAGAAAAATGATTGCCATAACACCCAGGCCCATGACCCAGATGGGCGGTACGGGGCAGAGGAACGCAGTCAGACAGCCAAAGAAGCCGCCGATGAGGATTCCCACGGCCTGGCAGCGGCACTCCCGCAGGCCGTCGTCAAAGGTGCGGGACATGACGGCAATGGAAGCCAGGGCAGGGAAGATGGACAGTTCCCCAAACAAGGAAGCCAGAAACAGGGAGAGCATGACGGCCAGGGCGGTCTTGATTGTGCGCAGGCCGATTCGGAAAGTTGGCCGCTGCATGCGCTACCTCCCTTCAAACAGGAAGTTGGAAAACGCTTCCACAGTAGAGAAGAACCAGTCACATTGCGCCCGCATTTTTTCTTCCAGCTCCGGAAGCATATGATACCAGCCAGCGCCGACGAATTTGACTCCGGCGGCCCGGGCCATTTGTCCGCCGTGGGGCATGTCGTCCACCATCAGCAGCTGATCGGGGCCCAGATCGAACCGGCGCATAATCTCCTCCAGCGGCCAGGGACTGGGCTTTCGCCGCTCCGGCGGCTGTTCGGCCCCAAAAATCAGATCCGGCCGGGGAATGCCGGCGTGGTCATAGGCCCCGTTGATGACGTCGTCGCTGGAATGGGAGACCACGCATATCATGCCGCCTTCCGCCCTCTGGCGCCGGATCAGCTCCGGCATTCCGGGGAAGAAATCCGGGTGATGGGTTTTGTGATAATCCTTCCAGCGCTGCAGATGTTCCTCCATCTCCTGGGGCGTATAGTGCAGCACCTGCTCGCACATTTCATAAAAGCCGGGATCAAAGCAGTAGTGTATGTATTCTTCCAGGCCCATGGACATACCGGGACGGAAATAGGCCAGTGCTTCAATGAATTGGGGATAGTTGACGGTGCGGGTGGAATCCACGGTGGTGTCATCGTGATCCAGCACCAGGCAGGGAAAGCGAAGCATGAAAAACCTCCATATTGACGAAGTGGATGCGGGAAATTAAAATGTAGAAAAAGGGGGAATGGTGATGCTCAACCGAGAACTGCTGGAGCAGCAGCTGTCCGAGCTGCCGCTGTATCAATATGCATTCATGAAATCGGAAGATCTGGTGTTTACGGAGCGGGTGCGGCATATCTGCCGGACGGAGTGCAGTATGTACGGCACCACCTGGGCCTGCCCGCCGGCCGTGGGGACAGTGGAGCAGTGTCGGGAAGCCTGCCTGGCCTATCCGGATTTTCTGATGATCTCCACCGTGACAGAGGTGCCGGATATTGAAAACCTGGAGCAGACCCTGGCGACCCGCCGGGACCATGAAGCCGTCACCCGGCAGGTGGCTCAACTGATGCGGGATCAGGGCTGCGAGCTGCGGGTCCTGTCCACAGAGTCCTGCGCCATCTGCGGCCGCTGCGCCTATCCCGATGGACCATGCCGCCACCCGGAGCTGATGTTCCCCTGCGTGGAGAGCCAGGGTATTCTGGTGACGGATCTGGCGGAGAAATGCGGCATGGAATTTTTCAACGGCAACATTGTCACCTGGTTTTCCGTTCTGCTCTACCGGTGATTATTTTCCGACGCAGAACCGCTCGAAGATCCGGTTGGTAATTTCCTCCCGCATGGTCTGGCCTGTGATTTCACCCAGGGCCTCCAGGGCGGCTTCCACATCCACCAGGACGGCATCCGGCGTCAGACCTTGCTTCAGGGCCGCCAACGCCCGTTCCAGGGCTTCGACAGCCCGGGCCACAGCGCCGGCCTGCCGGGCGTTGGTGAGAATGGAGCCGTCGCAGGGGACGCTGTCGTCAAACAGACAGTCCAGGGCAGACTCCAACTGCTCCAGGCCTTCTCCAGTTTTGGCGCAGAAGGGGATGACCCATTCAAAGGGCAGGTCAGAGGGAAGCACCTGCTGGGGCAGATCCTGCTTGTTCAGGATGGCAATGGCGCAAGGGGCCTCCATGGCTGTATCCTGAGCCCGGAAGTCCTCCTCCGTCAAAGGCGTGGAGCCGTCGCAGACATAGAGGGCCAGATCGGCCTGGGCTGCGGCAGCTTCGGCCCGTTCTACGCCCATGCGCGCAATCTGATCGTCGGTGTTGCGGATTCCGGCGGTGTCCACCAGCCGCAGCAGATGGCGGCCCAGTTTCACGGTTTCCTCCACGGAATCCCGGGTGGTGCCGGCAATATCCGTGACAATGACCCGGTCAAAGCCCGCCAGCAGGTTCAGCAGGCTGGATTTGCCGGTGTTGGGTTTGCCGAGAATCACGGCCCGCAGACCCCGCCGCAGCACCTGTCCGCGGCCATAGGTGGCCAGCAGCTCCCGCAGTTTTGCACCGGCCTGCCACAGATCCGTCTCCACAGCGGAAAGGGTGAAGGGGTCAATGTCCTCGTCCGGATAGTCCAGCACCGCGTGGAAGTGGGCCATGACGCCGGTCAGCCGGTCATAAACCGGGGCGATCCGGCGCAGCATGGCGCCGCCCAGCTGGCCTGCGGCGTTGGCTGCGGCGTCGGCGCTTTCGGCGTCGATCAAGTCGACGACGGCCTCCGCCTGAGTTAAATCCATGCGGCCATTGAGAAAGGCCCGTTTGGTGAACTCACCGGGACCGGCCTGCCGGACGCCAAGGGCAAACAGGGCCTCCAACCCGGCGGCCAGGACGGCAGGGGAGCCGTGGCACTGGAACTCCGCCGTGTCCTCACCGGTATAGGAGTTGGGAGCATGGGAAACGGTCAACAGCACCTCGTCGATGATACGGCCATCCTTGTCCCGGAGGTAGCCCAGGGTCAGATTTCTGTCCCGCAGCTGCGCCAGGGCGCCGAATTTCGGTGTAAAAACCCGGCCGGCCGCTTCAATACAGCCGGGGCCGGACAGACGAAGAATGCCGATGGCACAGGCGGAATGGCCCGTTGCAACGGCAGCAATGATATCAGACATATAATCCCTCTTTTGAACGGCATCGCCGTTTCTTTTTTTATATTATATCTTGTCGGAAAGCCCTTGACAACCGGAGATTTTTACTATATACTACAAACAGTTGAACAGATGTTCAAATATAAAATTAAGGAGGCGGTCATTTGGCAAATCAGAGGGACTATTCTGAGGATATGTGCCAGGAGGCCCATGTCCACCTGTCTGTGGTGGAGCAGGTGCGGGAGAGAATGCCGGACGACGATACGCTCTGCGATGTGGCGGAGATGTTCAAGGTATTCGGCGATATCACCCGGACCAAGATACTTTCGGCCCTGTTTGAAACAGAGCTGTGCGTCTGCGACATCAGTGAGATTGTGAAAATGTCCACCTCTGCGGTGAGCCATCAGCTGCGGATTCTCCGGCAGACGAAAATTGTCAAAAGCCGCCGCAGCGGCAAAGAGGTTTACTACTCCCTGGATGATGAACACATCTCCAAAATCTACCGGATGGCACTGGACCATCTCCATGAAGAAAGGAACGGTTAACATGAAAAAAGTCTATCGTCTGCAGGATCTGGACTGCGCCAACTGCGCTGCTAAAATGGAGCGCGCCATTGCAAAGATTGACGGCGTGCAATCGGTGACGGTCAGTTTTATGGCGCAGAAATTGACTTTGGAATGTGAAGAGGCCCGTTTGGCGGAGATTCTGGAGAAAGTGAAGGCCTGCATTGCCAAAGTGGAGCCGGACACGAAGCTTCTGGGTGCATAATATGTCACGGAATCAACGGGCGCTTGTGCGCATTCTCGTAACGACGGTCCTGCTGGCCGTACTGGTGGCCGTCACCCATCTGATTTCCTTGCCATGGTATTGGGAAGCCATTGCGTATTTGGCTGTCTATTTGCTGATTGGTTTTGACATTGTTGGTGAAGCCGTGGGCGGCATTGGCCGCGGACAGGTATTTGACGAAAACTTCCTGATGGTTTTGGCAACCATCGGCGCCTTCGGTACGGGGGAGTACCCCGAAGCTGTGGCAGTGATGCTGCTGTATCAGATCGGAGAACTGTTCCAGCGGTACGCCGTGGGAAAATCCCGGGGCTCCATCTCCGAGCTGATGAACCTGCGGCCGGACACCGCCAGACTGCTGGCCGATGGCCAGGAGCTGGAAGTTCTGCCGGAGGAAGTGGAGGTTGGCCAGATTATCCTGGTGAAGCCTGGGGAGCGGGTACCCCTGGACGGTGTGGTGGTCCGGGGAGAAAGCGCGCTGGACACGGCGGCCCTGACCGGCGAATCCATGCCGCGTCCCTGCGGCCCCGGGGATGAGATTCTCTCCGGCGTGATTTCCACCTCCGGCGTTCTGGAAATCCGAGTGGAGAAGGTGTTCTACGATTCCACTGTGTCAAAGATTCTGGACATG
The DNA here is from genome assembly GCA_945864925.1 of uncultured Clostridia bacterium. Classification (GTDB taxonomy): domain Bacteria; phylum Bacillota; class Clostridia; order Oscillospirales; family Oscillospiraceae; genus Avoscillospira. The sequence goes on along the minus strand of CAMBCW010000025.1, from coordinate 6,418 downwards.
GTGGAAAACGCCTCCGGAAAAAAGGCCCGGGCGGAGAAGTTTATCACCCGCTTTGCCAAGTATTATACGCCCATCGTGGTTTGCCTCGCTGTGGTGCTGGCGGTGGTTCCGCCGCTGTTTGATGGCCAATGGGTCCTGTGGATTCAAAAAGCCCTGAACTTCCTGGTGGTGTCCTGCCCATGCGCCCTGGTGATTTCTGTACCCTTGAGCTTCTTTGGCGGCATCGGCGCGGCATCCAAAAAAGGAATTCTGGTCAAAGGCGGCAGCTATCTCGAGCAGCTGGCCAAGGCAGATATTTTCGTATTTGATAAAACGGGCACTCTGACCAAGGGCAGCTTTGAGGTGACGCAGGTGCTCCCCGAAAGCGGCCGGGAGGAGATTCTCCGGACGGCTGCCATTGCGGAGCGCGGCTCCCTCCATCCCATTGCCCAGTCGGTGCTCCGCGCCGCCGGAGATCCCGGCGAGGAAGGCTGGAGCCTGACGGAAGAGGCAGGCCGCGGCGTCCGGGCAGAAAAGGCCGGCCATGTGATCCTGGCCGGCAACAGCCGGCTGATGGAGGAAGCCGGGATTTCGGTTCCTGTGCCGGACGCTTTGGGAACCGTGGTCTATGTGGCCTGGGACGGCGCGTATCTCGGCTGTATTGTCATTGCCGATGCCCTGAAAGAGGATTCCATTGCGGCGATTGAAGGTCTGAAGGCACTGGGCGCTGCAACTGTCATGCTGACCGGCGACAATGAGGCCGTTGCTGCCGCCGTGGCGAAGCAGGTGGGCGTGACTCAGTACGCCGCAGGCCTGCTGCCGGGAGATAAGGTTCAGAAGGTCGAGGAGCTGCTGCAGAAGAAAGAAAAGGGCAGCGTTCTGGCCTTTGTGGGCGATGGCATCAATGACGCGCCGGTGCTCATGCGTGCCGACGTCGGCGTGGCCATGGGCGGAATCGGCAGCGACGCGGCCATCGAGGCGGCGGATGTAGTGCTGATGCATGACCGGCTGTCCGCTCTGCCGGTTGCCAAAGAAATAGCCTCCAAGACCATGAAGATTGTCCGCCAGAATATTGTCTTTGCCCTGGGGATTAAATTACTGGTGTTGGCCCTGACGCCCTTTGGCCTGGTGTCCATCTGGCTGGCGATTTTCGCCGATGTGGGCGTGGCCATGCTGGCCATTCTCAATGCCATGCGGGCCGGGCGCGTATAAATTCTGCATATTCCCTGCAATTTTCCTTGAAAAATTGCAGGGAATATGTTATATGTAGGCTATCAAAACGAAAAGGGTGAAAGCATGCGCAGATAATCTGAATGACGAGAGCAGAATACCTTCGGAGGGCCCACATGGCTGGGCTTTGTTCTGCTGCCGATTTCAGATCAGATGCGCGAATACCATGCCTTAAGAGGCGTGGTCTGTCTGTGCGGATGAATCTGCCTTCGGCAAGCCGAAGGCAGATTTTTTGTTGAAAAGGAGCTTTTTCCATGCTTCAAATCAGAAAACTATCGATCACCCATAAAAAAGACCTTCGGCCCCTGCTGCGGAATTTCGACCTGACTTTGAATCCCGGCGAAAAGGCTGCCATCATCGGCGAGGAGGGCAACGGAAAATCCACCCTGCTGAAGCTGATCTATGATCCGTCTCTGGTATCGAATTACGTGGAATTTGAGGGAGAAATCTCGAAAAAAGGCCTGCGTCTGGGCTATCTGCCCCAGGAGCTTCCGGCGGAGGCCGGACAGATGACAGCAGGGGAGTTCTGCGCCAACAGCCCATCCTTCTGGTCCCAGTCGCCCAGAGAGCTGGCTGCCTTGGCCCGGCTGCTGTCCATTCCCGCAGCGCTGTTTACCAGCGATCAGCCCATGGCGTCCCTGTCCGGAGGAGAGAAGATCAAGCTGCAGCTGGCAGTCCTGTTGATGGAACAGCCGGATGTACTTTTGTTGGATGAACCTTCCAACGATCTGGACCTGGAGACCCTGGAGTGGCTGGAGGATTTCCTCCAGACCTGTCCCCAGGCGGTGCTCTACATCTCCCACGACGAAACGCTCTTGGAGCGCACGGCGGAAATGGTGATCCATTTGGAGCTGGTGCGGCGAAAGACAACGCCCCGCTGGACGGTTGCAAGATTACCATATCAAGATTATGTAAATCAACGTCTGTCCAAGCTGGCTCATCAGACCCAGATGGCGCGCCGGGAGCAGGCGGACTATCGGGCCAAAATGGAGAAATTCCGCCAAATTCAGGCCAAAGTGGAGCACCAGCAGGCCATCATATCCCGGCAGGACCCCCATGGCGGACGGCTGCTGAAAAAGAAAATGCACGCCGTCCAGTCCATGGGCCGGCGTTTTGAAAAGGAAAAAGAGCGCATGACCCAGCTGCCGGACGTGGAGGAGGCGATCTTCCTGCGTTTTCCGCCGGAAACGTCGATTCCGGCAGGGAAGGTTGTGCTGGATTTGGCACTGCCGGTACTGACGGTGGAGGGCCGGGTTCTGACAAAGAATGTGACTCTCCATGTGGAAGGCCCCGAGAAGCTGTGCATCATCGGCCGCAATGGGGTGGGAAAAACCACCCTCCTGCGGCAGATTGCTGCGCAGCTGCTGCCCCGGACGGACATTCGGGCTGCCTGTATGCCCCAGAACTATGAAGAACTGCTGCCGGAAAAACAAACGCCGGTTGAATTTCTCAACCACAGTGGGAGCAGGGAAGAGGCCACCCGGATTCGCAACTTCCTGGGCAGCGTCAAATATACGCCCCAGGAGATGGCGCATCCGGTAGCTGAGATGTCTGGTGGACAGAAGGCGAAACTGCTGTTTTTGAAACTGATTTTGGATGGAGCCAACGTTTTGATTCTCGACGAACCCACCCGGAATTTCTCACCCCTGTCCAATCCGGTGATCCGGGAAATCCTGCGGGACTACCGGGGGTGCGTCATCAGCGTCTCTCATGACCGGAAATATATGGAGGAGGTCTGCTCAAAGCTCTACGGACTCACAGCCGAGGGCCTGACCCGTATTTGGTAATCACAGATCAGTGACTTGCAATTCAATGATCCGTTGAATTTCGCTCAGATATACCTCGATTGTATTCAATGAAACATTGTGTTATAATTCAATTGTCAGTGGAAAGGAGGCCTCTTACCTATGACAAACAACGTCGGGATGATCATCTCGGAACTTCGGCGGCGGGCAGGAATGACCCAGGAACAGCTGGGAAAAGCCGTGGGTGTTTCCACCCAGGCCGTCAGCCGCTGGGAGTGCGGCGGCACACCGGACATTACCCTGCTGCCGGCCATTGCCGACCGCCTGGGCGTGTCCATCGACCGACTGTTCGGCCGCGACAATGCCCATACGGATGTGGCGGAGCTGGCTGCCGATTATATGCTCAGTCTGCCTCAGCAGGAGCGGGCTGCCTGGCTTTGCCGGTTGCTTTGGCAATGTTCCAACCGCTGGGTGCCGATCTCATTATCCGCATTGAAATCCCTGGACTATCTGGACGAGTTTTTGGTTCAGACGCCCACAGAAACGGAAGCCCACTGGGCGCGCAGCGAACTTGCCTTTGACGACAGTATGCTTTTGGGATCGCCCAACAGGCAGCTGCATTTCTTCCTGGTAGCCGAGGAGCCGAAGGAAGGCTATCTGCCTTATTTGCTGAGACCGGAGCAGTATGAAGCCTTGTTCCGAACCTTGGCGGTTCCCCATAGCGTGGAGGTGCTGCTATACCTGTACCAGTGCCACTTGAAATCTTATATCCTGCCCGGGACGGTTGCTGCCCGGCTGAAGCTGGATGTGGATGCCGTACGCGCCATTCTGGAGCAGCTCCACCAGGCACGCCTGGTGGAGGCCACGGATGTGGAGATGGAGAGCGGGATGGAAAAGGCCTATCAGGCCCGGGAATCGGTGGGGATTGTGCCGTTTCTTCTGTTTGCCCGCTGGATTCAGGAGAAGGACGCCTACTTCGTCGCGGCACAGGTGCGCAAAACCCCGATTTTCAGAAAGGATGATTCTCAATATGCCGCAAACAGACAAAAAAGCCGCCCGCAGGGAACTGACCCGGGCGATCTACCGAAATAACCACCTTCGGTTTTTCATAACCGTTCTGCTCCTGGCTGCCGATGCGGCGGCCGGCATGGTGGGAAGCTGGTTCCTGGGGCAGGTGCTGGATACCATCACGGCAGGCAATATGTCCCGTTTGCTGCGTCTGAGCATTGGCGTGGTGGTTTTTGTCCTGGCCATGACGCTGATCAGCAGCATCCAGTACCGCTGCAAGAGCCGCTTCATCCAACGGGGCCTGACCCGGTATAAGGAGACGGCCTTCCACCGCATTTCCCAGAAAAGCATCGCCGCTTTCACCCGGGAAAACAGCGCCACCTACATCTCGGTTCTGACCAACGATACCGGCTCCATTGAGGAGAACTACCTCAACCGCACCCTGCTGCTGGTGTTTCACTGCATCAGCTTCCTGGCCGCCCTGTGCATGATGCTCTATTACAGCTGGCAGGTGACGCTGCTGGCCCTGGTGCTCAGTATGCTGCCGATCCTGGTGTCCGTGGCCATGGGCAAGGAACTGGTAATCCGGGAAGAGGCCCTCAGTGACGGAAACGGGCGGTTTGTGGCCCAAATCAAGGACCTGCTCAGCGGATTTTCCGTGGTCAAGAGTTTCCGCGCAGAAGCGGAAGCCACGCAGCTGTTCCAAAAGGCCAACCAGGACGTGGAAAAGGTCAAATTCAGCCGCCGGTGGATGGAAGCCCTGGTAACTGTGATGACGGGAAATCTCTGCGGCTCCCTGGTGCAGTTCGGCCTGTTCTTGTTCAGCGCCTATCTGGCCATCCGCGGCCACATGACTGCCGGCACGGTGCTGATTATCACCAACCTGGCCAACTATCTGATCCAGCCCATCAGTGTGGTGCCCCAATATCTTGCCAGCCGCAAGGCAGCCAGCGGCCTGATCGATAAGCTGGCAGATCTGATCTGCCGCAACGCCGAGACCTCCGGCGAAGCACTGGAGCCGGTGCTCCATGACGCCATCGAGCTGGACCATGTCAATTTCTCCTATGAGCCGGAAAAGCCGGTGCTGCGGGATATCTCCGCACGGTTCGAGGCCGGCAGGAGCTATGCCGTGGTGGGCGGGTCCGGCTGCGGCAAATCCACGCTGCTGAACCTGCTTCTCGGCAGCTTCCGGGACTATGGAGGCGAAATCCGCTTTGACGGCAAGGAATTGCGGGGCGTAGCGCCGGAAAGCCTTTACGACCTGATGTGCATCATGCAGCAAAACGTGTTCATTTTTGACAGCGACATCCGTTCCAATGTGACCATGTTCCGGGACTTCCCCGACGAGGCTGTGGATCGCGCCATGGATATGGCAGGCCTGACAGCCCTGGTGCGGGAAAAAGGGCCGGGCTACCGCTGCGGCGAAAACGGCGCCGGCCTGTCTGGCGGCGAGAAACAGCGTATTGCCATTGCCCGCTGTCTGCTGCGCCGCACGCCGGTGCTGCTCATGGACGAAGCCACTGCGGCTCTGGACGCCAAGACGTCCTTTGAAGTCACCGACGCCATGCTGAACATCGACGGCTTGACCCGGATTATGGTCACCCACCGCCTGGAGGAGGGAATCCTTCGCCGCTGCGACCAGATACTGGTCCTGCGTCAGGGCACCGTCTGCAGCCAGGGTACCTTTGATCAGCTGATGGAAGAAAAGGGCTATTTCTATTCCCTCTACACCATTGCAAACAGCTGAGAAATCCGGTATCCTAGGGGAGAGGTGATTTCCCATGACGGACAACTACGAGGCCTGGCGCCGGGACTGGCGCGCCCGCTTTTGCGCTTTGGATCATGCGGAGCTGCAGAAAAAGCTTCCGTTTCTGGAGCTGGATGACCGATGGTTGACGGTGCTTTATTTCTCCCAGCCCTGCGCCATCGCCCGGGCAGACGGTGTTATCACGCCCCCGGGGGGCCTGAAATCCTTTTCCCTGTATGATGAATTGAATATTTTCACTATGCTCTGGTATTCCCGGGAGGATGCCCATCTCACCGGCGAATGGCTGCCCTTTGAGTCCCTGCGCAGCGCAGGACCTTACGGCCCGGCATTCCGAAGCGGGAATCTGAAGCCTTTTGCCGCTACATTTTCCGGGCATAAAGCATCCCTGCGGGAGGCCCTCCTGGCCTTTGGCGGCCGGCGGCTTCCGACCGGAGATGTGGGGTATGAAATAGACGTGTTTCCCTGCATCCCCATGCGGGTGCTGTTCTGGGAGGGAGATGAGGAGTTCCCGGCCCAGGCCAACCTGCTCTTCGACCGCAGTGCCCCGGATTTTATCCATGTGGAGAGCGTGGTCACCATCGCCTCCGCCGCCCTGCGGCACCTGGCAGAATATGCAGATCTGCCGATCAGAGACTAAACGCCTGTCTCTTATACACATCTCCGAGCCCACGAGACGTAGAGGAATCTC
>CAMBCW010000024.1 GCA_945864925.1 uncultured Clostridia bacterium | reverse complement strand
TATAAACACAGCGTTCCTCCTGGGAAAACATAGCAAGCACCTCTGTCTGTGAGTTTTCTTCTATTATACAGGCAATTGCCCAAAATAACAACGGTGGGTTTGCCGTAGAACACAGCTGCCTGCTGCGGCATGCCCAGTGGTCGTGCCCTACATGGGGGTACGTCCTACAACATGCTGAAGGGCCTGCCGCAAAATGCGCAAGATACCGAAACGATGACCGCACCATGGCTCCCCTGCAATAGGGGAGCTGTCAGCAAAGCTGACTGAGGGGTGTCAAACTGCCGATCTTCACATGCAACTGCAGGGATTCTTGGCAGCTTGACACCCCTCCGCTTCGCTTTCGCTCAGCACCTCCCCTATTGCAGGGGAGGCATTGGGTGCAGCCTGTGTTTAAGCAAACTCACAATTTTGCGACAGGCCCTTTTCGATTTTCGGGAAATATTTCAGCTTAGAACACGCCCTGCTCCATCATGGCAGTGGCGACCTTCTTGAAGCCCGCGATGTTGGCGCCGGCCACCAGATTGTAGCCCAGGCCGTACTCTTCAGCGGCTTCCACGGACATGTCGTGGATATTCTTCATGATGCTCTTCAGCTGGGCGTCCACCTCTTCGGCGGTCCAGTGCAGGCGCTCGGAGTTCTGGCTCATTTCCAGAGCGGAGACAGCCACACCGCCGGCGTTGACGGCCTTGGAAGGCGCGACAACCATGTTCTCCTGCTTCATCAGGTAGAACAGTGCGTCATTGGTGGTGGGCATGTTGGCCACTTCGATGTAATACTTGACGCCGTTGGCGACAATCTTCTCCGCCCAGGGCATGGTCACATCGTTCTGGGTGGCGGAAGGCATACTGACGTCCACCTTGCGGCCCCAGGGCTTTTCCTTGGGGAAGAACTCGCAGCCGAACTTGTCTGCGTAGTCCTGCACCTTGTCGCGGCCGGAGTTGCGCATGGTCACCAGGTAGGCAACCTTCTCATCGGTGGAGACGCCGTCGGGATCGTAGACATAGCCGTCGGGGCCGGACAGGGTGACAACCTTGGCGCCCAGTTCCTTGGCCTTCTTGCAGATACCCCAGGCCACGTTGCCGAAGCCGGAAATAGCAATGGTCTTGCCCTCGATGGTGTCGTTCTCGTGCTTGAGCACCTCGTTGAGGTAGTACACTGCGCCGTAGCCCGTGGCCTCGGGACGAATCAGGGAGCCGCCGTAGGTCATGCCCTTACCGGTGAGAACGCCGTTTTCGAAGTTGCCCTTCAGGCGGCGGTACTGGCCGAACAGATAGCCGATCTCCCGGCCGCCCACGCCGATGTCGCCGGCGGGAACGTCGATGTCAGGCCCGATGTAGCGGTACAGGGCGTTCATAAAGCTCTGGCAGAAACGCATGATTTCGGCGTCAGACTTGCCTCTGGGGTCAAAGTCAGAGCCGCCCTTGCCGCCGCCGATCGGCAGGCCCGTCAGGGCGTTCTTGAACACCTGCTCAAAGCCCAGGAACTTAATAATGCCGGAATAAACGGAGGGATGGAACCGCAGGCCGCCCTTATAGGGGCCCAGGGCGCCGTTGAATTGATAGCGGTAGCCGGTATTGGTGTGGTAGTTGCCATTGTCGTCCATCCAGGTGACGCGGAAAGTAAACTGGCGCTCCGGCTCCACCATACGGCCCAACAAATCCACTTTCTCATACTCAGGGTGGGCGTTGATGACGGGCTCGACGGAAGTCAGAACCTCTTCCACGGTCTGAACAAATTCAGGCTCATTGGCGTGCTTTTTCTTGACGTTCTCAATGACACTGGCCAGATATGCATTCATAACAGATAGACCTCCCAAACTAAATCAGAGCTGTTATTTCCATTGGGCGGCAGTTTCCTCCGTCCCTGCTTTTACTATAATTCAAAGCGGCCAGAATTACAATAGTTCTTTTTTAAATTCTGGTAAAACAGTTTAGATTTGTTGTTTTAGTATGTTTTTAGTGTAGAAAAATTGTGCAATTCTCAGAAGCCGCGAATGATATCCACAATCTCCGCACCAATGCGCTTCTGGGCCTCCACTGTGGCTGCACCGATATGAGGCGTGCAGGACACATTGGGATGGCTGTAAAGGGCTGCGTTGGCCGAGGGCTCTTCCGCATAGACATCCAGACCGGCGGCCCGGACCTTGCCGGAGTTCAGTGCCTCCAGCAGCGCGGCCTCATCCACATTGTTGCCCCGGGAGGTGTTGACAAAGATCACGCCGTCCTTCATCTTGGCAATGTTCTCCGCGCTGATCAGGGGCTTGCCATCGATGGCGGGAGTATGGAGGCTGATGAAATCCGCCTGCGCGAACAGCTCATCCATCTCCACATATTTCATGCCCAGCTGCTCCTCGATGCCCGGCACATGATAGATATCATAGGCCACCACAGTCATGCCCATGGCTCTGGCCATGGCGCCCAGCTTCTGGCCGATGCGGCCGAAGCCGATGATGCCCAGGGTCTTACCGGAGAGCTCCACGCCCTTGCCGTAGGCCTTCTTCTCCCATTTGCCTTCCCGCATGGAATGGCCGGCCACAGAGATGTAACGGGCGCAGGAGAACATATGGGCCATGGCCAGCTCGGCCACGGATTCGGAGGAGGCCTTGGGGGTGTTCTTCACCGTGATACCGGCTTCCTCGGCATACTTGACGTCGATGTTGTCCACACCGACACCTCCGCGGATGATCAACTTCAGCTTCCCGCCCTTGGCCTCGTCGATGTGCTTGGCACGAACCTTGGTCTTGGAGCGAACCACCACTGCATCGAACTCCCGCAGGGCAGCGCCCAATTCATCAGGCTCAAAGAACTGTTCCACTACCTCATGGCCGTCAGCCCGCAGGGCCGCCATGGCGGTTTTATCCATGCCGTCGGTAACCAGAATTCTCATTTGTGCTCCTCCTCAAATTTTTTCAGGCACTCAACCAGAGCTTCCACACCCTCCTTGGGCATGGCGTTGTAGATGGAGGCACGCAGGCCGCCCACGGACTTGTGGCCCTTCAGGTTCTCAAAGCCGGCAGCCTTGGTATATGCCACCACCTCGGCGTCCAGATCCTTGTCGCCGGTGACAAAGGGCACATTCATCAGGCTGCGGTCCTGGGGCACCACAGTCCCCTGGAACAGCTTGGACTCGTCCAGGAAATCATACATCACTTTGGCCTTGTCCTGGTTCAGTTTGTCCATGGCCTCCAGTCCGCCGATGGACTTAAGATACTTAAACACCTTGCCGCAGCAGTAAATAGCCCAGCAGTTGGGAGTGTTGTACATGGAGCCGGCATCGGCATGGGTCTTATACTGCAGGTAAACAGGCAGCTGGGTCAGGTCGTCCCGGATCAGGTCCTCCCGGATGATGACCACCACCATGCCGGCGGGGCCTACGTTCTTCTGGACGCCTGCATAGATCAGGCCGTAGTCCGAAACGTTGCAGGGCCGGGACAGGAACATGGAGCTCTGGTCGGACACCAGCACATGGCCCTTGGTGTTGGGCAGCTTGTTCCAGGTAACGCCGTGGATCGTCTCGTTCTCGCAGATATAGACATAATCGGTATCCTCGGGAATGTCCAGATCGGAGCAATCGGGAATATAGGTGTAGTTCTTATCCTTGGAAGAGGCGGCTACGACAACCTCGCCGACCTTTTTCGCCTCAGCAATGGCCTTCTTGGACCAGGCGCCGGTCTCAATATAGACGGCCTTGCCGTTCTTCATGAGGTTCATGGGGATCATGGAGAACTGCAGCGTGGCGCCGCCCTGAATGAACAGCACCTTGTAGTTGTCCGGAATTCCCATCAGATCCCGCAGATCCTGCTCCGCTTCGTCCACAATCTGCTGAAACACCTTGGAGCGATGGGACATCTCCATCACGCACATACCGGAGCCCCGGTAGTTCATCATCTCGTCCCGGATTTCCTCCAGCACAGGTTCCGGCATCGTGGCGGGACCGGCGGAGAAGTTATATGTACGGCCGTATTTCATAATAAATCGTTCCTCCTGTCAGGTAATAAGCTGCGCAGTTGATTGCGCTTTCAGTATACGGCAGACCGACGAAAATATCAACTGTTTTCTGAAAAAGTTTTTGCACTTCTCATAATTTTTTTGGTTTTTGCAGCGTGCTGCAGCCCCACGCGGCAGGCACAAAAACGGCCGCATGGGGCTGGAATCCAACGTCAAAGGGCATGGCGCTGATACAGGGCGCCTGGCAGCAAATCCGCCAGTTCCACCAAGGTGCGGCGCATTCCGCCGGTGTATTCGAAGGGAGGCGGCGACTCCAGCACCGGCGTCTTCAAGGGCCGGCGGCGGTTCAGGGACAGAGTAACCATGGCGGCGTTGTTACCGCCGGTCTCCACTGCCAGCGTGCCGCCGTGGAGCCGGGCAATGGCCTCGGTCAAAGGAAGTCCCAGGCCAATTCCCCAGCGGGGATCCGGCATCTGGCCGCGCTGATCCAGCCGGTGAAAGGCCGCCTCCAGGAACTCCGTGCCGCCGGTGCAGACGTTGCACATCTGCAGAAGCACATGGGTCTGGGTATCGCGGATCCGGAACTGCACCGGCGTATCTGTGGGGCTGAATTTCAGGGCATTGGAGAGCAGGTTCAGCAGCGCCCGCTCCAAAAGCTGTGGATCCGCCTGGATGGAGACGGATTTGGCCGGCAGTTCATAGGTCAGCGTCCGGCCCGCGCTGGCGCAAATGGCCTGGGTCTCCTGCAGCAGCGGCGCCAGGAAGCCGTTGAGATCCAGCAGCTGCAGATGCAGGCCATACTCTCCCCGGCGCAGCCGCTCCAGGTCCGCCAGGTTGCCGGCAATCCGCGTCAGACGATAGACCTGCCGGGTGATGGCCGCCGTACGGGTCACCAGGCCTGGATCCTCCACCCGCTCCGCCAGCGGCTGCAGCAGCGCCGCCAGATCGGCCAAAGGCTGCCGCAGCACCTGAGACGCCACTGCCAGAGCCCCGTAGGCCTGGTCTGGCGCGGATACCGGGGACAACAGAAACAGAGCGCCGTCCTGCAAAGCCTCAGCGCAAAGGCTGTAATCCCTGCCGTTGATCTCCAGCGTCAGACGCAGGGCATTTTCCCGGTCCCAGGTCTCCCACAGCGCCGCGGCAGGCCCCAGCCAGGCGCACAGCGCGTTCCCATCAGCGGGAGCCAGTTCCCGCGCTGCGGCATTGCACACAAGGCCGCCGTCCCAACCCAGGCAAAAAGCGGGCTGTTCCAGCAGGGGCAGCAGCGGCGTCAGATTTTCGACAGTTTGATTGGCCATGGCGATCCTCCCAGAGAACTTATTGCTAGGATATGCAAAGCGCGGATTTTTATCGCCGCAGCTGGCGAATATCACGGCCCAGGAAGGGGCAAAGCTGATAGGATCCCAGCAGCCGGGAGACAATGGGTCCACTGTAACGGCGGCTCAAAGCTTCAGCGGAGAGATTGGTGGAAACAATGACCGGCAGCGACTCCATGAGCCGGCTGTTGATGACCTGGTACAGTACCGACTGGGTAAACTGGGTGGTCATCTCCGTACCCAAATCGTCAATAATCAGCAGGTCACAGGCCAGATACTTGGACGTCAGGTCACTGCGGTCGCTGCCGAACTTGACCGCCTCAAAGTCGGCAAACAGCTTCCCCGCCGTGTCATAGACCACGGAAAAGCCGCTGTCAGCCACGGATCGGGCAATACAGGCGGACAGATAAGTCTTTCCCAGACCCGGCCCGCCGGTGAACAGCAAAGAGGGGGATCTGCGGCTGAACTCCCGGGCGTAGCGGCGGCAGAGCTGGAAGGTATTCTGCATCAGGGCTCTGGGGCTGACGCCGGTGGCAGGATCCGGCTCCGCGGGGTAATACTCCAGGCGGAAGCCCTCGAAGGTTTCCCGGCCGCTGAGCAGGCTGGACAGCTCCTTTTTCTGCTCCTGCCGGCACAGCTCCTGCAGGCATTCACACATGACCGCCCCCACATAGCCGCTGCCGCCGCACTTGGGGCAGATCACTGCCGGCTCCAGCGCCGATTCATCCAGGTCATTGGCCTCCAGAATCCACTCCCGCTCCTGCTGCAGGGCCAGATTCTCCGTCTTGATGGCCTCAATGGCCGCCGTGGTATCCGTGCCTTTGCGGAAGGCCGCCGAAACGGCTTTGGCCACCGACTGGCGCAGGGCATGGTCAATTTCCCGCAGGCGGGGAAACTGCCGGTAAATCTGCTCCGTCCGGGCGGCGGCTTCGGCTTCGCAGTTGGCTTTTTCCTGGGCAAGCCGGGCCTGGGCCCGGCGCAGAACCTGTTCACTGTAGGCCATGGCTTATCCCTCCTGTGACTGCATCATGCGGCGGATGGCGTCCATCTCCAGCTGGCCCATCTGGCTGCCGGGCTTTTGGGCGGCACCGGGGGCTCTGTCTCCGGCCTCGATGGCCTGAACCGTGTGGAGGCCCTGGCTGTGCCAGCTTTTGAGAATGGAGTTGAGGTAGGGCCATTTCAGGCCGCCGGTGTTCATGCAGGTCTTTTCATAGGCCCGGGCCACTTCCGCCGGACCGAAGCCCCAGTCGATCCACTGGAGCACCATTTTTTCCTCGCCCGGCGTCAGTTTCCGGTCCCCCAGCTGCAGGGCCTGGCGGATCTGCCCCACCCGGCTCTGTCGGTCCAGCTGCATCTGCATATAGGCGGCGGCCTCCTCCATGGTGTCGATGCCCAGATCAGCCCAATGGTAGGCCTCCCGCTCCACGGTATGCATGGAGGGATTGCGCAGACTGCCCCGGGCGCGGGCCCGCTGGATACAGTAGGACAGCAGGATGCTGATGACGTCGGCGGGCATCCCCAGATAGTCGTAGAGGGACAGCAGCACCTTGGCCTCCTCCACGCTGAGGATGCGGCCAAACCGGCGCTGGGCCTCCCCCAGCAGCTGCGGGAAGTCACTTTCCTGCTCGGCCCGAATCAGATCGGCCTCCGTGTAGACCGGGGGCTGGGCAGGCCGCAGGGGTTTGGGCTCCTCGGGCCACAGGCCCATCTGTTTCAGGGATGCCACAGCGCAGTCCAGCCGGGCCTGATTCAAACGCAGAGCACACGCCGCCTGGTCCAGAGCGCCGCCTGCCCGCTGATAGAGATACAGCAGCGCAGCGTCGCCGGAGGCTGCCGCCAGCAGCTTCCGCCAGTCCCGCTCCGGAATTGTCAGCGCCTGTTCCGTCATAGACGACCCCCCATTTTTACAGCAAGCTTCATTTTTCGATAGTATAGCACAGATTTTTCCCGAGGACAAGCGGAGCGTCAGGAATTTGAGGGATTGACAAGGGCTGGAAAATGGAGTATCTTAAATGCGTCTTTTATACACATTTGAATGCCGCTGACACCGTACAGGCTCAGCGGAGAATAGAGAATCCGGTGCAAATCCGGAGCGGTACCGCCACTGTAAGCGCGGAGAACCGGCATCAGACGAAAGTCGGCCATTGGGAGACGCCCTCCTGAGAAGGCTATGTCCAGTTTGACGAGGCGCAAGCCAGGAGACCTGTTCAAATGGGAGAGTATCCGGTTCTGCGTCTATGGGACCGGTGCGTATTTTTTGCATGCAGGAAAACGGCTGCGGCAGTCTTTGCGACTGCCGCAGCTTTTTTATCTGTTTCGTCTGACTGCCTGGACCGGAAGGTACCTCCGGCGAAGGCATAAGAATAAAAATTACAATTTTCAGGAGGAAAAAACCATGAAACATTTCCGTCGTGGAGCAGCCCTGCTGTTAGTTTTTTGCATGCTGGCTGCTCTGGCCGCCTGCGGCCAGACAACCGAGACCACCCCAGCTGCCGAGCCGGAACCCGCCAGCGAACCCGCCCCCGCTGAGACCCAGGTTCCCGAAGAACCGGCAGCTCCTGCGGAACCGGAGACCCCCGAAGTGCCGGAGGAACCGGAAGACAGCTATTATCCCGTGACCATCACAACCTATGATTATGAAGGCAATGAGATCACCACTACTTATGAAAAGGCGCCGGAAAAGGTCATCTGTGTCTATCAGGGCTGCATCGAAACCATGATCGCTCTGGGATTGGAGGACCATGTAATCGCCTCTTATGGTCTGGACAACCCGGTCAAGGAAGAATGGGAAGCAGGCCTGGCCAAGATGCACTACAACGAGGACGTTTTCTCCCCTGACAAGGAAACTGTCACCATGCTGGAGCCGGACCTGATCTTCACCTGGGGTTCTTTGTTCAGTGAGAAGAAGCTGGGCGATCAGAAAGAGTGGATTGCCAACGGCACCAACACCTATATCAGCACCAACACCCGCCGGGGCGGCCATGACCGGACCCTGGAGAATGAATACACTGACCTGCTGAACATCGGCAAGATTTTCCATGTGGAAGAAAAGGCCCAGGCCCTGGTGGATGAAATGAAGAACGAAATTTCCAATGTCCTGACGCAGACTGCCGGCCAGGAGGCCCCCAAGGTCGCCGTCATTGAATTCCTGGGTGACAGCATCAGCAACTACGGTGCCAGCCAGCTGGGCGGCAACATGGTGGAAGCCCTGGGCGGCGTGCTGGCAGATCCCGACGCCTCCGAATTCGGCAAGGAGGATCTGGTGAATCTGGATCCGGATGTGATCTTCGTGGTTTACATGGCCCGCACAGAAACCGTAGAGGCGGAAATGATGGCCATGGTCCTGGAGGATCCTGCCTTTGCCGATCTGAGCGCCGTGACGAACGCCCGGGTCTATCCCATCATGCTGGGCGACATGTATGCCTCCACCGTCCGCTCCATTGACGGCATCCGCACTCTGGCTGCAGGCATGTATCCTGCGCTGTACCAGTAACCAGTGAAAGCGGGCGAAGAGAAAAAGGGCCTCCTGCACGGGAGGCCCGCCGCCGTGATCTCCATGGTGGTCCTGCTGGGTGTACTGGTTCTGTCCCTACTGGCGGCTGTGACCTTCGGCTCCGTGGAAATTCCCATCGGGGATGTCTACCGGCTCCTGCTGCAGAAACTGTACCATCTAATTTTTTTGCATGACGGCGCCTGGGGTGACGGCAGTCTGTTCCGCACTGTGTGGTATATCCGTCTGCCCCGGTTAATCCTGGCCATCGCCATCGGCATGGGGCTGGCCGTGTGCGGTGTGGTGATGCAAGCCATCGTCAAGAACCCTCTGGCAGATCCCTACGTGCTGGGCATCTCCTCCGGCGCTTCCCTGGGCGCAACCCTGGCCATCCTGCTGGGCGTCGGCGCCGTATTCGGCCAAAACTTTGTCGGTGTTATGGCCTTTTTGGGCGCTTTTTTGGTGTCCCTGGCGGTGGTAGGCCTGGCCAATATCGGCGGGCGGGCCAATTCCGTGAAGCTGCTGCTGGCCGGTACAGCCTTAAGCTCCGTTTGCAGTGCCTTCTCCAGCTTCGTGGTCTATTTTGCCCATGACCGGGAGGGAATGCAGACTGTCACCTATTGGATGATGGGCGCCCTGGGCGGCGCCACCTGGGAACTGGACGGCGTCGTTCTGCTGGTGGTCCTGGCTGGCACCATCTTCTTCATGACCCAGTACCGCACGCTCAATCTGATGCTGCTGGGAGATGAAGCCGCCGTGACCCTGGGGACGGACCTGCACCGCTGGCGGCAGCTGTATCTGCTGGTTTCCGCCGCCATGGTCGGCTTTGCGGTGTACGCCGCCGGCATGATCGGTTTTGTAGGACTGGTGATTCCCCATGTGATCCGGATGCTCTACGGCACCAACCACAAACGGCTGCTGCCTCTGTCGGCACTGACCGGTTCCATTTTCCTGCTTTGGGCCGACGTGGCCTGCCGCACCATGATCCCCGGCCAGGAGCTGCCGATCGGCATTCTGACGTCCATGATCGGCGCACCTTGTTTTATCTATCTCATGGCGAGAAAACGATATGGATTTGGAGGGGGCGCGTGATGGAGCTGCAGGTCAAGGAACTGCTGGCACGGCTGGGCGGTACGGACATCCTGCGGGGTGTCTCCATGCAGGCTGGCAGCGATGAATTCATCGGCATCATCGGCCCCAATGGCAGCGGAAAAAGCACCCTGCTGAAATGTATCTACCGGGTGCTCCAGCCCACCGGCGGCGCGGTCTATCTGGACGGGAAGTCCCTGACAGACTATTCCTTCCGGGAGTCTGCCAGACGGATTGCAGTGCTGGCCCAGCACAATTACTATAACTTTGATTTCTCCGTGCAGGAGGTCGTCCTCATGGGCCGTTCTCCCCACAAAAAGCCCCTGGAAGGTGATAACGCCCAGGACCTGCAGATTGTCCGGGAATCCCTGGAGCTGGTGGGCATGAGCGCCTTCCGGGAGCGGAGCTTTTCCACCCTGTCCGGCGGCGAGCAGCAGCGGGTAATTCTGGCCCGGGCTCTGGCCCAGCAGACGCCATGTCTGGTCCTGGACGAGCCCACCAACCACATGGACATCCAGTATCAGCTGCAGCTCATGGACATCGTCAAGGGTCTGAAACGAACTGTGATCTCCGCTGTCCATGATCTGAACCTGGCTGCCATGTACTGCACCCGGATCTACGTCATGAAGGCCGGCAAAGTGGTGGCCTCCGGCACGCCGGAAGCAGTGCTGACCCCGACGCTGATCCGGGAGGTCTATGAGGTGGAGGCCGAGGTATTCCGGGACCGGAACGGCCTTCTGCGGATTCTCTATTATCCTTCTGAAAGGGGAAAAGACAGCTGTGAAGAAGTTGGCAATTCTGACCTGCCTGCAGGCCAATGACGTGTGCGCCGGCGTCTCCTGCCTGGAGGCCCTGGCTGCCCGGCGGGGCGGCTTTACGTCCTATGCCGGCCAGGAAGTGCAATTGTGTGCTTTCCTTCGGTGCAGCCATTGCGGTGTGAACCCAACAGAGGATCCCGGGATGCTGGAAAAGCTGGAACGCATTGCGGCCTGCGGTGTGGACGCTGCCCATATCGGCGTCTGCGCCCAGAAGAAGAACGGTGCCCGGTGTCCCCAAATGGAGCAGGCCGCAGCTTGGCTGGAGGCCCGTGGCATACCAATTATCTGGAGAACACACTGAACACAGCAAGGCCTGCCGGAGCAAAGTCCGGCAGGTCTTGCTGTGTTCTGTCCCGATTGGATCAGACACCAGTCCAACCCACGGCATTCAACACAAAAATACAGACTGCAGAGAAAGCAATCAGCGTCAAAGCATAGGGGACGGCATATTTCAGCCACTTGGAATACTTGGTATTGGAAAGGATCAGGCCAGTGGCCAGCACGGAAGAAACCGGCGTCAGGAAATTGGTAAGGCCATCGCCCAACTGATAGCATGTGCAGAGGACCTGGCGGCTGATACCCAGGATATCCGCCACAGGGGTGAACAACGGCATCAGCAGAGGAACCTTGGCCGGTCCGGAAGGCATCATAAAATTGAAGAGAGTGGTGAACAGGAACATGCCAATGGCGGAGAAGCCGGCGCCCATATTCTGGATGAGCAGCAGCGCGCCGTGGGCGATGGTATTGATGATCTGGCCGTCAGCCAACACAACGCTGATCAGTTTGGAGAAACCGATCAAAAGGCACACGGGGCCCATCTCCATGGCGCCCTTGCAGAAACGCTTGGACCAATCGTTGGGGGTGAAGCGGAACACAATTCCCAGCAGGATGGCATCCACAAAGCCCAGGCCGATGAGCCACTCGAAGCCCCAGCCCGCCTTGGCGGATCCAATGGCATAGATCACAAAGGGAACCAGCATCATCACCATACCGACGATGGAGGAAATGCGGATGGTCACGGGCTTGGTGTAATCCAGCTCCTGGCCGTTTTCAGGCTGGAGAATTTCGCCGTCGATGCTCTTGGAGGGATCCTTGGCCACCTTGCAGGCATACCGGGTATTGTACCAGGCTGCAAAGGCCGTGAACACAATCCAAATCACAATGCGCACACCCAGGCCGGAAACAGCAGGAATGCCGCACATTTCCTGGCACATCAGAATCATCAGGACAGTGGGGCCGATGGCCTGCGCCGTGATGTATGGCAGATAGAAGATAGCCATACCGGAAATCCGGTCCAGTTTGGTTCGTCTGGCCAGCAGCATACCGCAGGCCACAAAGGTGATCAGGGAGTCCTGGCCTGCCAGTCCGCCCAGCAGAGACATCATGACGGTAATAATCGGAATCAGGATTGTGAGGCTTTTATCCCGGAACCGGTAGAGGGACCAGTCCACAATGTTCTCCACGGCGCCGGAGGAAATCAGCACCGAGATCATACCGCCGATGATGAACAGCAGTGCATAGGTGGTACCCATGGAGGCGATGGAGCCGGTGAGCTTAATCACCGCATCCCAGGGGCTGACGGGGGTGTTTTCCACGTAGTGGAAGGAATCTGCAATAACGTAGCCATTCTCATCATAGTCGTACTGACCGGCAGGGACGATATAGCTCAGCAGGCATGCCAGCAACACCAACGCAATCAGTAATACCATGACATGGGGAAACGCCAGCTTGGTTTTCTTCTTTTCCATGGTTGATTCTCCTTTATTCATATTTCTCTTTCGCTTTTTCACGCTGCGTCAGATCCGGTATTCCGGCTCTGCGCCGACCGGGTTGGCCTCATTGTCGAAGAATTTGATTTTTCTTTCCCTGGAGGTGTATTTCGGCCAGAAGCCCTCATCCGGTGTTTCTCCTCGGAAGAACAAACCCCATGCGCTTTGCAGCGTTTCCTTGAGGTGCTGCATCCGGACAGGATCCGCTCCTGCCAGGAAAGGCGCATTCCAGGCCGGGAAATTGCCGAACAGGAACGGAAGCTCCAGGCAGTGGCAGGCGTCAAAGATCGAATCCGGTGCGGACCAGTCAAATTCGTATTTCCACACGTCGCAGCCCAGATCTGCGGCGGTTTGGGCAAAAAGTCCGCCCGGCAGCTCGTAGCGCAGGTGCTGGCCTTTTTTCAGAGCCTCCAGAGAGACCGGATCCCGGGCTGTACTGAAGGCATGGGTTTCGTCCTTTGTAAAGCCTGTTACCACCCGGATCTTCCGCTTTGCCGCCATTTGGGCCGCTTGCCGGGCTGTCTGCTCCGGCGTGTGCCACTGATCCATGACTGGCTTGAAGTACATACCCTGATGCTTGGCCTTTATCTCCTGCGGGACAGCGTCAGCGGACTGGAGTATGGCGTCTGCGGATACCTCCTGCAGTTTCTGCAGCACGCAGTCTCCGTTCGGATCAATGCCCAGGTTCTGCAGAACGGCGTTTCCTACCTCGAAAGCATCCTCCAGAAAATGATTGCCCCGACCCAGGGATGCACTCTGCAGAACGATTTGCTGGAATAATCCCTCGGAATCCGCCCGTGAGAGGATGTGGGCAATGGCGTTGGCCCCGGCAGACTGGCCAAACAGCGTAACCCGGTTCGGATCGCCGCCAAAGCTGCGGATATTGTCCCGAATCCAGCGCAGGGCCATCATCTGATCCTCAATGGAGAGGTTTTCCTCCTGAACGCCCCGGACGCAGAGGAAACCCAGAGGCCCCAGCCGGAAGTTCAGATTTACCACCACAATATTGGCAGCCCGCGCCAGACTGGCTCCATCGTACCAGGGCAGGTCACCGCCGCCGTAGCAGTTGGCACCGCCGTGAAACCACACCGCCACCGGCAGACAGGCATCCAGAGACGGCGTATTGACTGCCAAAGTCAGGCAGTCTTCATTGGTAGGCAACCCGATGGGCCCCATGGGCAGATCCAAATCGGAGGCATACTGCGGGGGTGCCACACCCCGTCTGCTTGTGTCCAGCACTCCTTCCCACGGCTCCGGTTCCTGGGGCAGGCAAAACCGAAGATTGCCTACCGGAGGTTTCGCGTAGGGTATGGTGTGAAACTGGATAATACCACCCTCCGCACAGCCTCGGACAGTTCCGCTTCTGGTGTTGGTTTCATAGACCATGATTGATTCCCCTTTCTAATTGTTCGCTCTTTCGCTGTTTTGCTTTTTCGCTAAATATAGGCTATTCCCTTGTCTTTGTCAAGGCCCCGGCTGACCGCAATTTCAGATTCTCCCTTTTCGCCAATTTCTTGCCCCCTGTCTTGACACTTCTGCCGATTGGCTTTAAACTAGATAACGTAACAGGAGGACAGCAGGATGACAGAATATCGAAAAATCAAAAAGATATCCGCAGCAGATCAGGTCTATGAGGAGCTGAAACAGCTGATTATTGATGAGACGTGGAAAGCCGGCGAGAAAATTCCCACCGAGACCCAGTTAGCCGAGCAGTTTGCCGTCAACCGACTGACTGTACGGGTGGCGCTTCAGCGTCTGCAGGCAATCGGTCTGCTGGATATCCGGGTGGGCAACGGCACTTTTGTCAAGGCTTTTGATATGTGCAGCAATATTGCCGGTCTCTCTGACTTTTACACCAATACCACAGCGCTGCAGGATATCCGGGAATACCGCTATATTATTGAAACAGAGTGCGTCCGTCTGGCCGTAGACCGGCGGACAGAGGAAGAACTGGAAGCCTTCTGGAACCAATACCTGCTGATGGAGGAACATGTGGGCCACTATTGTCAGGCCAAGGATTCGGCTGCTGCCGACCGGGAGGTTATTCTGCAGACAGACATGAGTTTGGAGATTCACACCATTCTGTGCGCCATGGCCCACAATGAACTGCTGAACTACGCCTTTGCCATTGCGAAAGGTCCCATCCGGCAGTTGATGCTGCGCAATGTGGTACAGCGAATTCATGATCCGGAAACAGCTTATCCCTCGGTCCGTTGCTATGAAAAGTTGTACCATTTCCTGAAAGACCGGGATCTGGCAAACAGCCTGGCCTGTATCAAGCAGATTATGAACATCGACGCCCCACAAAAGCAGGAAGGATAACAAAAGCGGCGCTGCGGAATTCCGCAGCGCCGCCGGCTTTGCGCTCTTTATCCTCCAACCTTGCATAACCATTCTGATTCCGGCATAGGATTTTCCAGAACGATGTGCAGGGAGTGTTGGCTTTGCGAGACAACATGGAAAAACGGGCCTGTGAGCTGGCCATGTACATCATCGAAAACCGCACCACCATCCGCGCCGCCGCCAGGCATTTTGGGGTGTCCAAATCGACGGTACATAAGGATTTGACCGAACGGCTGGATCATTGCAACCACGGACTCTACCTCCAGGTCCGGGAAATTCTGGAGGTCAACAAGGCGGAGCGGCATATCCGCGGCGGAATTGCCACACGGATCAAATATAAAGGAACGGAAGCGGACCGCTGAATCTCCGCAGATACGCCAGCCCCCGGCTCTCCAAAGCAGGAAAGCCGGGGGCTTATTCTATCCAGGCACGAGCGAAACCACCGTTTTATCCCGCGTGGTTTATCAGCCCGATATACGTTTTTGCCGCAGTCTCCAACTGTTCCACCGGGAGTTTGTCCCCCAAACGGACCACAGTTTCCGCATTCTGCCGCAGAGCACCCAGGAGGCAGCTCTGCATGGCAGAAAACTGCCGGGCAAGCTTCTCTTCTCCCAGCAGTTCCAACATGGTGATACCATCCAACAGTAGTGGGCGAAACAGGCGATTCAGTTCCGACCGCAGCGCTACGACCGTCTGTGCCCTTCCGCACAGGCTCCGAATCTCTGCCAGATTCCGATGTATCACATCCGGGGATCTCCGGATCCTGCCGGCGAGATCCGTCTCCTCCGGCTGCACTTTTTTCAGAGTCGCCACCCTACTTGCCGCCCCACTCCTCGCTTGCAGTTCCTCCTCAGTGAACGACACAGACGCAGGCGCAGGGTCATTCTCCCATTGATTATTCAAAAACAAGAACCTGCCGGTTTCATAGCCCATATAGACAACCGCATGCTTTTCATGGTCTCCCATCTGCAGCCCCAGCATGGCTGTCTCCTGCTGTATCAAGTAGTCCGCCAGCCTGTCCGACGGCAGCGTCGTTTCCTCCATATGAAATCCACGCGGATGAAGATACAGGTTAAACCAGTCTGCAGACTGCAGCATGGGCCCCGCCAGGTAGGCACCATTTTCATAGGCAAACAGGTATGGCAGCCTCATCTCCAGGGCAATGGTCCGGTCATCCGTCTCCACGCCAAGCCGTTCCAGCATATTGGCCACGCCCGCATAGGCGCAGGAGGAATTGAAGGTCATATACTTCATAGCCCGTTCTCCTTTCGCCGAAGCGGCTTCTCCTTCATGCTCCGCAGGCAGGCCTTTTGTTCCTCTGTGATCCGGTAGCTCTCCAGGGCCTTCTGGATGGCTTTGTTGTGGGTCCAGGGATCCAGGCGGCGCTGCTGCACATAGGGCAGGGCCGCTTCATACTGCTTGGCCAGGGCCGTGGCAAAAAACCAGGCGATCATCATGTTTACATAATATTCCTGGCTCCGCACCTGGGCCGCCCAGTCCAGATACTCCGGCTGGAACTGCTCATCCAGGAAAAAGGTCATGAGCATTTCCAGCCCGAACCGGACCGTATAGGGGTGGTTCGACGCCATCCAGACGCGAATTTGCTCCCGCAGCTCCGGCAGGTGCTTTTGAAACGCCCGGGGCCGCATCAGGTCGCAGGTGGCCCAGTTATCCACATGAGGCAAAAAGACGTCCAGAGCGGCAATCGTCTGGGCATAATCCTTCATACCTTCGATGAGCATGCCATGGAGGTTGTTCTCCTCATAATACCGATGGGGCAGGATTTGCAGGAATTCCGCCGCCTCCGGCGTCTTGGCAAACGCTTTTGCAAACTTCCGCAGTTCCGGCGTACGGACGCCGATGACGGTGTCCGGATTGACATTGGGAATCAGCTTGCACTGAAACTCCCGGTATGGCAGGTCCTGCAATTCAAACAGGCGATCCCGCACCATTTGTTCCGCATTCATATGAGCACCCCATTGCAGTGGTCCACCTCGTGCTGGATGATCTGGGCCGTCCAGCCGGTGAAGGTCTTGATGCGGGTCTGAAATTGCCCATTCTGATAGCGCACCTTGATGGAGCGGTACCGTTTCGCCTTTCGTTTCCCCTCCAGGGACAGGCAGCCCTCTTCCGCTTCATAGGCGCCGTCACACCGGAGAATCTCCGGATTGAACATGACCATATACGACCCTTCGTTGTCAAAGGCGATGATACGCTTTGCCACGCCGATCATATTGGCCGCCATGCCCACACAGCCCTCCCGGTGGGCTGTCAGCGTGTCCAGCAGATCCTGCGCCGCTGGCAGGTCCGCCGCCGTGGCCGGGGCGGATTTCTGGGCCAGAAAAATGGGGTCTTTCACAATGGTTCGGATCATTGCTGCTTCAGCCTTTCCAGAATCACATCGTCCGCCGGGCAGAAGGGATACCGGTCAATCTCCTCCACGGTAATCCAGCGGATGTCGTTGTGCTCGATTTTTTGGGGAACACCTGCGGCGATGGCCGCGTGGTACAGCGTCAGATGGACCGTCAGATCCGGGTACTGGTGGGTCACCTCCATGAACACCTCGCCCACGGAGACTGTCACGGCCAGTTCCTCCCGGCACTCCCGAATCAGGGCTTCTTCCTTTGTCTCCCCCGGCTCCACTTTGCCTCCCACAAATTCCCACAGAAGGCCCCGGGCCTTGTGGGCAGGCCGCTGGCAGGCCAGAAACCGGTCGCCGTCCCAGATCAGGGCGGCCACTACTTCTGTCATTCTAATTCCCTCTCTACTTGGTATTGGCAAACCAATGGGCTTCCCGAAGCCAGCCCATCAGTTCCCCGTCAATTTCTTCCGTGCCGGAAACCGGCACATGGTGGGTCCAGCGGTGGGGATAGGGCTCCGCCGCACAGGCAATCCGGTCGGATTCCTGCCGGTGGGACAGGCCGAAGGACACCATAATCCCCCGCTCCCCTTTCCGCCGGGGATGGGACACAAAGGCAAAACCGTATTTCCCGGCGAAGGTGATCTGCATTTTGGCGACTTTGATGCGAACGTCCCCGACCTCCGCCAGCAGGCGGCTGCGGAACACCGCATAGAGCCGCAGTTCCTCCGGTCTCCCGGCAAAAAACAGGCATTCCTCCGGCGACGGCTCCGGGACAGTTTCCGTCCGTTCCCAACGGCGCAGCGCTTCCAGCTGCTCCGGCGTGTGGAACCAGTGCTCCCCGTTCTCCAGGACAGTCAGGCTGCAGCAAAATCTCTCAGCAAAACAGTCCGCCTCCTGCCGTGGGGTCAGATTGTCCTGCCCGGCATACAGGATGGCTGTCGGCCAGGGCCAGCTTTCTACGGGATGCGCCTTGGCATACTGAAAATAGCGCCAGGATAGCGTCTCACCAAAACTGGTCACGATGGTCTCCCGGGCTTCCAGTTCTGTTTCTGTCACGCCTGCCCACTGAATCATGCGCCCGATCAGCTGCTCCATGTCCAGGATTGGGGACACAAACAGGCAC